>JAREAF010000565.1 GCA_029240475.1 Rhodospirillales bacterium
TGGAAGACCTGACGGTCTTCGTGGAAGACGAGGAAATCGCCGAAACCGCCGCATTGCTCGAGCCCGATCTGATTTATCGGGGCTCCAAGATCGGAGCGGCGCTTTGGCTCTCGCTGGTTGGGACGGCCTCCGGGGCATTCGCCGCCGTCGCCCTGAGCTCCGGCATCCGCACCTCGATCTGGGCCTTCGCCGCCTATCTGGCCGTTGGGTTCCTGCTGCTCCGCGGCCTCAGGCCCGCGACGGAGCGGCTGCTCGGCCGGCCGATCGTCTGGTTCGCAAAGACCACCCTCTTCTGGGCGGTGCTGGTCGCCTGCATGGCCGTGCTGACCGCCGGGTTTCATTCCGGGTGGCTCGCCTATGGGCTCAGCGCCGCGGGCGGCTTCTTCATCGGCATGATGCATGGGTCGCTCACTCCCAACTGCATCAAGCGGGAGGATGCCTGGATGGGGGCCGCGCTTGCGCTCGGCACGCTCAGCACCGTCATCGGCACGGCGCTGGAGAGGATGCAGCCCGATGGATCGTCGATCGGCGGCGCCGCGCTGATCGGGGCGATCGCCGCGGGGCTGTTCTCGGCGCCCATGTCCGCCCTGCTGTTCCGCCTGTGGGACGAGGCGCATGGTTGCAGGCGCATGGCCATGCTGTTTCTGCACAACGACAACTTCGCCGCTAAGGCGGTGAGCTACCTCGACCATGCGATCGCGCTCAGTCCTGCCGATCCGGAGCTCTACAATCTGCGCGGCGTCGCCTGGTCCAAGATGGGGAACAGCGTCCGCGCGGCCGAGGACTGGGGCAAGGCGGCCGATCTGGCGCCGTTCGATTCGGGCCCGCACATGAATATCGGTGTGGATCACCTGCGTCGGGGCGCCCTGGATGAGGCGATCGAAGCCTTCCGCAGCGCGCTGGAGCGGGATCCCGAGGACGCGACGCTGCACAGCAATCTGGGCACGGCGTTCCAGAAGCGCGGAGAGCTGGACAAGGCCATCGACCATTACGACCAGGCCATTGCGTTGCGGCCCGATTACGCCAACGCCTATTCCAACCGCGGCTACGCCCGCCACCTGAAGGGCGACCATCGGGCGGCCATCGCGGATTGCGATCACGCGCTGAAGCTGAACGAGCGCTTGCCCTCGGCCCTCGTGAACCGGGCGCATGCGCTCGCGGCGCTGGGCGAGCACCAGAGCGCGGCCGAATGCTACCGCAGCGCCATCGACCTGGGCGCCAGCCCGGAGGTGCGCGAGGAGATCCTGCAGGGCCTGCAGGCGCTGCAGAAAGCGGCCGGAGTGCGGACGAACGAGCTCTCCCCGGCGTGATGAGGCGGTCCCGTTCAGGCTCTGCGGGCTCAATGCTGCGGCTCGCCTTCCTGGTGCTCGAGGGCTACGCGTATCTGCTCGGGACGATCCTGGTTTTTGCCGGCGTGGTCGGGTTCTTCGCGTGGGGCGTCATCGCCCGGCATCCGATCGTCGGGCTCTTGGGAGCGCTGATCGGCCTGCCCGCCGCGCTGGCCGCGGGCTCTGCCATCCGGGCGCTGTTCTTCCGGCTGCCGGAGCCAAGCGGCCCCGCCATAGCGCCGCACGACGCGCCCGAACTGGCCGGCATGATCGAAGAGGTGCGGCGGTGCCTCGGCGCGCCGAAGATCCACCGCGTCCAAGTGGGCACGGGTTTCAACGCCAGCGCCGTCCAATATCCGCGCCTCGGCCTCTTCTGGTCCAGAAACCTGCTGGTGATCGGCTATCCGCTCCTGATCGGGCTCTCGCCGGAACAGTTGAAGGCGGTTATCGCGCACGAGCTGGCGCACCTGCGTCATGCGCACGCGACGGTGGCGGGATGGGTATTCCGGACACGGCACTCCTGGATGCGCTTGTCGGCCGCGCTGCAGCAGCGCGGCCTCGCTCCGATCTTCGTCCGATGGATACTCGCGCACTATGTGCCGCGCCTGGAGAGCCGATCGATGGAGATCGCGAGGGCGCATGAGGCGCTCGCCGATCGCCGCGCGATCGAGGTGGTGGGAGGCCGCGCAGCGGCCGAGACGCTGCTCGCCATGGAGCTCGGGCAATGCTGGATCGAGGATGTCTACTGGCCGTCGATGCACGACCGGGTCGCGACCGAGAGCGAGCCGCCGCGCCCCTTTTCCGAGATGCGCCGTGCCTTCATCGACACCGCCGAGCAACACGCGACCCCGGACCTGCTGGCGCGCCTGCTCGAAGACGCGACGACGGAGGCAGACACTCATCCATGCCTGCGCGACCGGCTGCAGGCGACGGGGGAGGAGGCCCGCCTGCCGCCCCGCCCGGCCGTTCCCGCCGGTCAGGTCTCTCTGGGCGGGTTCCTGGATGTGCTCGCCGAGCGCCTGGACCGGATGTGGCAGGAAAGGGAGGGCGCCGGCTGGCGCGAGCGCCATTCCCGTTTCAGCCGCGCGCTGGGCCGGCTTGCGGAGCTGGCTGCACGGCCGGCGCTCTCGGCCGACGAGTTCCACGAGCGCGGATCGCTGCTCGCGGAACTCGGGCGCCAGGACGAGGCGCTCGCGGCCTGGCAGGCGGCGCACGCGACCGGCGATGGCCATGCGAGCGCGGCGCTCGCCGCAGGCGACCTTCTGCTCGATTGGGGAGATCCCTCCGGCGCCTTGCTTATTCAGCGGGCTATGGAGCTCGATGCGGCGCTGGCGCTCGAAGCGTGCGACCGGCTCGCCGAGCATTACGAAGCGCAGGGGCATGCTCTCGAGGCGGAGCGCTATCGCGCGCAGGCGCGCCGCCATGCGACCGAAGCCGCGATCCGGCAGTCGGAGCGGAGCAGCGTGACGCCCCTGGACGTTCTTGAACCCCACGGGTTGCGCGAGGACGCGCTGCAGCCCCTGACGTCGGCGCTTCGAAATGACGCGC
>JAREAF010000566.1 GCA_029240475.1 Rhodospirillales bacterium
GATCCGGCTCGCTCCGGCGAGGCCGGCGACGCGGCGCACCCCGGCTCGGAGCGCGTCCGGCTCGGCCGGGCGGCGGAGTTCGAGGGCATCGATCCGCCAGGCTCCGTCGGCGAGCCGGGCGTCGAGGATGCCGACCATGTCCCCGCCGAGGAGGAGGGGCAGCGCGAAATAGAAGCGGCGCTGGGCCTCGGGCGTGTAGGCCTCGAACTTGAAATCGAGGTCGAACAGGGCTTTCACGCGCCGCCGGCTGGCCAGCAGCGTGTCGAGCGGCGGGATCAGGCGCGCGATGGCATCCTCCGCGCCGATCTCCTGCCAAAGGCCGGCATCCTCGGCGCGGTGCCAATAGAGCGCGTCCTCCTCCAGGCCCGCGACATGGACCGCGACGGCCGCGCCCGACTTGAGGTAGCGATCGACGATCCGGCGCGCGCGCTCCGGCGGCAGCGACGGCGTGTGCCAGGAGCCGCGATGGTGGCGGAGCCGCGCGACCAGCTGCTCGCGCGTGGCGGCCTTGAGCACCTCCAGCGCCGAGGCGACGAGGAACCGCTCGTATTCGGCCGTGCCTGGCCGCCGCCAGTCCGCCAGCTCCGGCGCGACCCGCTCGGTCAGGTCGAACAGCCGGTCGAAATTCGCCGAGCGCCCGGCCACCATCAGCTCGCCGGAGTAGTAGAGGATTTCCAGCGCCTGCGTGGTCGCCTTGACCGTGTTGAAGCCGCCGATCACGCGGCGGGACTGCAGGTCGCGCGGCATCACCGGCCCGCGCTCCAAGATCGCCTCGCGCACGAGGCGAATCTCGCGCGCAAGCCTGCGCCGGCGCGGCGCATGCCGCCGGCGCATGGCGGCGTAGTTGGTGATCAGCAGCGGCACCAGGTCGCGGCGCACGAGATGGATGGGGTAGTGACTCTCGAGGAACCGGCGCTCGCCATAGGCGGCGCGCGCGAGGTCGCCCGCCTCGCCCTCCGCCCGCGCCAGCCAGGCGAGATCCTGATTGCGCAGCCCGGTCGAGCGGATCGAATCGATCTGCACCATGCCGAGCCGCCCGACCGTCTCGGCCGCGCAATCGCGCGGCGCGAGGGGGCCGAGCAAGCCATGGGCGCGGAGCAGGAAGCGGACCAGATCGGCCCGGGTGACTGTGTGCAAGGGGCAGCTCGACACAAAACTTCCGAAAGCGCGGCGAGTATGCCGCGCCCCGGAGAACCGGTCGAGCCTGGGGGCGCTACGGTTTCCTTCCGACCAATACGATGTGGTTCTTGAACAGCATCTCCGGATCCGGTGGAAAGGCCTGCGTCGGATCTATGTACACGAAGTCCATAATCGGCGAGGGCGGCAGACACTGGAATCCATCGCCCTGAAGAACATGAAACATGACATTCGCGTCTTGAGCATTCCTGCAAATCACAATGCGGATTTCCGGCATCTTCCCCTCCCCTCACCCCTGCGCGGCCGCGATCGCATCGATGGTGGCTTTGCTCATATTATCGAGACGCGCCCGCAGCCCATCGCGCGTGGTCTCCTCAAGCAGAGCCGCCCTGACACTTCGACTGATCTGCGCCTTTTCAAGGAGGGCTGTCAGCTTCGCACGGTCGAGACTCCCGTCTGGATTGCTCACTGCGGCAAGGATGGAACTGACTTTCGTATCGAGAGTTCGCTCGAGCTCCTCTGCCGTCGCCCTCGCCGCGATTAGCTCCGCGGTCGCCTTTTCGCGTTCGGCATAAGCGAGCGTCTGAATGACCTGCAGAATTTTATCGTATTGCGCGGCGAGCAGCCTGTATCTCTCGTCTTCTGTAGAGAAGTTGGCCGCCAGCTCGCACTCGCGATACAGGAATTCACGAGCGAGCAGGACCAGTTGCGAGCGCCCCGCCAGCTCGATCGCTGCGCTGCTCAGTTTTGCCGTCCCGCCCGCTTCGATGCTCGGAGCGCCGACGCCTCCGATCGCCTCGGCAGCCGCTTTCAGGTTAGCGGCGATCTCCCGCGCGGTGGTCAGCCCCAGGTCGGGCGGCGGCTCGGCACAGACATGCCGGCCCCCGTCCGCCGGCCAAATGTAGGCGCCGCGGGTCGTGCCCGTGTAGGAGACGAGATCGAGGCCGCTCTTGCCGATCACGAGAGGGCGCGCCTCCTCCTGATTGCGGCCGCAGCCGAAGAGCGCGATGGCGGCGGCGAGCGTCCATGAGACGCCCCAAAGCCCGCGCGGCATGTCAAACCTCCCCTGCTCCTGCTCTCGTATCTTGGATTGTTGTTGAATAGTTTTACAACCATCAAGAGATTGGCACAAGAGGGGCGCGCCATGAGCGGGAGTGGACTTCGGCGGTACTCCTGCCTATACCCATGGCCATGAGCGGACTGCCCTTTCTCAAGATGCACGGGCTCGGCAACGACTTCGTCGTGCTGGATGCGCGCGCGCGCCCGGTCGCGCTCGGGGCCGAGGCCGCGCGCCGCATCGCCGACCGGCGCACCGGCGTCGGCTGCGACCAGCTGCTGATCCTGGAGCCGGCGCGCAATGGCGCGGCCGCGCGCCTGACCATCCGCAACGCCGACGGCGGCGAGGTCTCGGCCTGCGGCAACGGCGCGCGCTGCATCGCTTCGCTGCTCTTGCAGGAAACAGGCGCGCCCGCGATCGCGATCGAGACCGCGGCCGGGCCGATCCGCGCGGCGGCGAGGGCCGGCGGGCGCGTCGAGGTCGATATGGGCCCGGCGCTCCTGGGCTGGCGGGAGGTTCCGCTCGCGCGCGAGATCGCCGACACGACCCACTTGCCGCTCTCAGTCGGACCGCTCTCCGATCCCGTTGGCGTCGGCATGGGCAATCCGCACGCGGTGTTCTTCGTTCCCGATGCGCAAGCCATCGAGATCGAGCGCTGCGGGCCGGAAATCGAGCACCACC
>JAREAF010000567.1 GCA_029240475.1 Rhodospirillales bacterium
AGCATGCTCTTTAGAGTTCTGTGACGAGGTCCCCACGCCGGCCGCGACAAGATGGAGGGAAAGGTGGATATCGTGCATTCGCGGTGTGCCGGTCTCGACGTTCATAAAGAGACGGTGGTGGCGTGCGTGCGCCTGGCCTCGGGCGACAAAGTAAGCCGGGAGGTCCGGACCTTTGGGACCACGACGTCGGGCCTCCTGGCCTTGCTTGCATGGCTGACGGAGATGGGATGTACGCACGTTGCGCTGGAAGCGACCGGGATCTATTGGAGGCCGGTGTGGAACATCCTGAGTGACGGCGCGTTCGAGCTGGTTCTGGCCAATGCCGCTCACATCAAGAACGTGCCGGGTCGCAAGACCGACGTCAACGATGCCACCTGGATCGCCGATCTGTTGGCCTATGGCCTGATCCGGTCGAGTTTCGTTCCGGAGCCGGCGATCCAGGAACTACGCTCGCTGTTGCGGACCCGCAAGCAGTTGGTTCGCGAGCAGACGAGCCATGTCCAGCGGGTCCAGAAAACGCTGGAGGATGCCAACATCAAGCTGGACTGCGTGATCACCGACATCCTGGGGGTGAGCGGCCGGGCGATGATCGAGGCGCTGGTCGCCGGTGAGACCGATCCGGGCACTTTGGCCGAGCTTGCCGATCGGCGGCTCAAGGCGTCGCGCGATCAGCTGCGCGAGGCGCTGCGGGGGCGGGTGACGGATCACCATCGTTTCCTGCTGCGGCTTCACCTTGGGCAGATCGATGCCCTGACGGCGGACGCCGAGCGGGTCGATCGGCAGGTCGATGCGGTGATCGCCCGGATGGACGCGGCGGTCGAAGCCGGTCAGGCCCCGGTTCAGGCCATGATCGGCCTGCTGATCACCGTTCCGGGCATCGGACCTTTGGCGGCGCGGATGATTCTGGCGGAGATCGGGTGCGATATGAGCCGCTTTCCGAGCGCGGCCCATCTGTTGTCCTGGGCCGGGCTTTGTCCGCGCAATGACGAGAGCGCGGGCAAGCGCCGGTCCGCCCGCCTGCGCAAAGGCGCCCCGTGGCTCAAGACCGTGCTCGTCCAATGCGCCTGGGCCGCAACCCGCAAGAAGGGCAGCTATCTCCAGGCTCAATTCTATCGCCTGCGCAGCCGCCGTGGCCCCAAGAAGGCGCTGTGTGCCGTGGCCGCTTCGATGCTGACCGCGATCTACCACATGCTCAGAGACGGCACTGGGTATCAGGATCTCGGCGCCGATCACTTCGATCACTGCTCCACCGAGGCGAGAGCCAGGCGTCTCGTCAGCCAGCTCGCCAAGCTTGGATTTGATGTCGAGATCAAACCCCTTGCCGCCGTCCCATGAAGGCCCTGTCGCCGCTGACGAGGGCTGATTGGCCACAACAGCCTCCGTTAGTTTCTCTTTAGGGCGGCAAAGCTTGCTGCTGGAAAGCGCGTTGTTCGAGGTCCGCGAGGTATGCCGCCGGATTGCGGCGGAAGCGGGAGCGCAGGACCCTGGCGTGGTGGCGCTGTTTCAAGCGGGCTCGGGTTTCGCGCCATTTGACCGGATCGACCGCCGCCAAGTCCTGAGCGCTGATCGGGGCGAGGCGGGTCAGCGTTGCGGCGAGAACGCGGACGGAGCCGCGCACGACCAGACTTGGCGAGGCGACCTTGCGGCCGGTGGTGCGCCGCTCATGGTGGCGCTGGGCGCCGAAGAACTGCTCCAGGTCGTTGTTGGTCGGCGGCAAGCCGGGAACCCGCAGATAGTGGAACAGGCCGGAGCGGTAGCTGTCGGTGACCTTGAGGAAGCGGTCGACGGCGTCGCCCAGAGTGCCGCAGGTCTCCCGGCGGTCGCGCCATTCCGCGAGCAGGCGGGTGTAGCGGGTTTCGACGTCATCGGCCGCGCGCCCGGCCGTGTTCTTCAGAATCCGCGCCGCGGCATGGACCCACCGGAAGCTCCGCCGGATGTCCGGCCACAGCGTCCGGGTCCGCTCCAGACCCTTGGCGAGCAGGGACCGCAGCTTCTTCAACTCCTTTGGCGGGCGCCCCCTTTTTGCTCGATCCGGGCAAGGCTGGCCTCGATCGCCTCCAGCCGGTCATGCAGCCGCAGTCCGGCGGCCTCGAGCGGCGGACGGCCGTCATCGGTCAGGGCGCCGCGGATCGCCGCGCAGTATCCCTGCACGACCCGCGCCTCCTCGTCGGTCCGGTCCTCGACCTTGCGCTCGATCGGCCGAACCCCGCGCACCGTCTTCGTCAACTCTTTCTTGGCGTGCCGGTCGGCCTCGTAAACCGGCAGGGCCGCCTCGCGCAGGTAGTGGAAGTGGCACAACTGGTGCGGGACATCGGGCCAGACCCTGGCGATGGCGAGCCGGATCGAATGCTGGCCGTCGCTGACCACGCCGGCGACCGGGACGCCGAGGGCGGCCAGGTCGGCCGCGACCTCGCGCAGCAGGCCGGCGAGATCGCCGCAGGCCGACGACAGCAGCGCCCGGGCCAGCAGGACCAGCCCGGACAGGCAATCGCGGATCACCCATAGCACCTCGTGGCCAACATCGGGCTGAAGCCCGTCGATCGCCAGAATGACCCGGCCCTGGCGCTCCAGCGTCTCGCGATGCGCCGCCGTCCCGGCCGAGGCGGCGACCAGTTCATCGTAGCGCTCGAGCAGGTTGGTCACGCTGCGTTCGCAGATCGCCACGCCGCGCCGGGTCAACTCCCGATGGATCTCCGGGACGCTGCGATGCTCGCGATAGCGCAGATTGCCGGCCAGCGCGATCACGTCCAGGCCGAACTCATGCTGCGGCAGCGCCAGCGCGGCTTCCGCTTCCGGCCGCCACGCCTGATGGTATCGCCCACAGCTCCGGGTCTCGCAGCGCCGGATCTTCAGGCGCACCCGAACCAGCCCC
>JAREAF010000083.1 GCA_029240475.1 Rhodospirillales bacterium
TCGGCGATGATCTCGTCGGCTTTGCGCCGCTCGCGCCAGTCGGCGAATTCCAGCGTGACCGTGCCGATCACGTCGGCGGCGAGGTTGTCGTTCCCGCCGTCCTGCCGCCCCGTCCGCGTGTAGATCGAGGCGAACTCGCCGCGCTCGGCCTGGAGCTGCAGCACCTTCGCCTCGACCTCGCGCACCAGCGCATCCTGCTCGGAGATTGAGAGATTGCCGCGCGCATGGACCGCGATCAGGGAGCGGTCGGGCTCGACATTGGGGAAGAACTCGACCCCGCGCCCGAACGCGCCGTAGAGGAAGGTCACGCCGACGAGCAGGGCCGTCGCCCCGATCAGCACCGAGCCGGGGCGGCGCAACGCGCCGTCGAGCAGGCGCACATAGGCGCCCGTCATGCCGCGCTGCTTGCCGATCGCGTTCTGCTCGATGGCGCGGACCGCCTCGACCGAGGCGGTGCCGCCGCCCGCCCGGCCGAACATCGCGCCCAGCACGGGCACGAAGATGAGGGCCATCGCCAGCGCCGCGCCCATGGTGACGAACTGCGAGATCGGCAGGTACTTCATGAACTCGCCGACCACGCCCGGCCAGAAGAGCAGCGGCAGGAACGCGGCCAGCTGCGTTGCGGTGGAGGCGATGATCGGCCATGCCATGCGCTTGGCGGCGAGCGCATAGGCGCGGCGGCGGTCCATGCCCTCCGCCATGCGCGCATCGGCATATTCGGTCACCACGATCGCCCCGTCGACGACGTTGCCGGCCGCGAAGATGAGGCCGAACAGCACGACGATGTTGATGGTGAGCCCCATGCCGGCCAGCATCAGGATGCCGGCCAGGAACGAGCCCGGCACCGCGACCGCGACCAGGGTGGTGGTCCGCCAGCCGAGCGATCCCAGGACGATGATCAGCACCAGCACGACCGCGAGCGCGAGATTGTTCTCGAGGTCGTCGAGCATGCCGCGGATGTCCTCGGATTCGTCCTGGCTGAATCCGACGGTGACCCCCTCGGGCCAGTTGGCGCGCTCGGCCTCGACGACCTCGCGCACCTGCGCGATCGTGTCGATGATGTTCGAGCCGGTGCGCTTGGACACCTCCAGCACCACCGCGGGCTTGCCGTCGATGCGCGCGAAGTTCTGCCGGTCCTTGAAATTGCGGCGCACCTCGGCAACGTCGCCGATCGTGACGACCCGGTCGCCCTCCACCACCAGCGGCAGGTCGACGATGTCCTCGACCTCCTCGAGCAGCCCGGGCACTTTTATGGCGAAGCGGCCTTCTCCGCTTTCGAGCGCGCCGGCTGCGATGATCTGGTTGGAGCGGTTGACGAGCTGGATCGCCTGCTCGGGCGACAGGCCGTAGCTCTCGGCCTTCACGGGATCGATGACGATCTCGACCATTTCGTCCCGGGTGCCGACGATCTGCGCCTCGAGGATGGCCGGGATGCTCTCGATGCGGTCGCGCAGGTTGCGCGCGAGCTGCAGGAGCGTGCGCTCGGGCACGTCGCCCGAGAGCGTCACCGCCAGCACGGGAAAGAGGCTGATATTGACCTCGTGGACCGTCGGCTCGTCGCTGTCCTGCGGCAGCTCGGGCGAGGCCTGGTCCACCTTCTCGCGGACGTCGGTCAGGGCCTTCTCGCTGTCGAATCCGGCATCGAATTCGAGCACGACCACGGCCGCGCCTTCATAGGCCGTCGAGCGCATCTCCTTGATGCCCTCGATCGAGCGCAGCTCCTGCTCCATCGGCCGCACCAGGAGGCGCTCGGCATCCTCGGGCGAGATGCCCTCATGGCTCATCCGCACGAAGATGATCGGGATGCGCACGTCCGGCTCGGACTCCTTCGGGATGTCGCGCCAAGCGATCCAGCCCGCGAGCAGGATGAAGATCAGCGCCGCTACGACCAGCCGCGAGCGCGACAGCGCGGCGTCGATGAAGCCGGTCATCCGGCGGCTCCGGCCTGGGCCAGCGGCGCGGACGGCACGGGCTGCACCGTCTCCCCGTCCTTCACGAACTCATGTCCGACGGTGATGAGGCGCACCCGGTCGGGCAGGCCGGCGATCCAGACCGTGCCGGGATCGACGTTGCCGAGCACCGCCACGGGCATGAACCGGACTGTGCCGTTCTCGTCCACCGCCTTCACGCCGACCCGCCCGTCGTCGGCCAGCGACAGCAGCGAGAGGCTGACCACATGCGCGCGCGAGGTTCCGGTCGGGAGGCGCACCTCCGAGGTGAGCCCCTCGGCAAGGCTGCCGTCCGGGTTGGCGATCTCCAGCTCGACGCGGAAGGTGCGGGTGGTCTCGTCGGCCACCGAGCTGACAAAGGCGATCTTGCCTGGAACCGTGCGCCCACCGGGCAGCACGGCCTCGCCCTCCGCACCGGGGCGGATGCCGGCGATCTCCCCCTCGGTCACGAAGCCGACCACGCGCAAGGGATCGAGGTCGACGATCGTCGCCACAGGATCGCCGGTCTTCACGTAAGAGCCAAGCTCGACCGGCCGCTCCTCCAGCACGCCGCCGAAGGGCGCCGCCACGACGGTGTTGCCCATCTCGATCTGCGCGCGCTTGGCGGCGGCACGGGCGGCGTCGAGCTGGGCGGCGGCCTCCGCCAGCGCGATGTCGCCCTTGTAGCCGCGCTGGTTCAGCTTCTTGGCCGCGTCGTATTCCGCCTGGCGCTGGCGCAGCACGGCCTCCGCCTCGGCGAGCCGCGCCTTGCGGTCCTCGGGATCGATGCGGGCGATGACGTCGCCCTCCGCGACCGCCGCACCGCGCTCGGCCAGCACCTCGTCGACCGTGCCGTCGAGCTCGGATTTCAGCGTCACGCGGCGGGAGGCGGCGGTGTGTCCGGTCACGCGAACCACAGTGTCGCGCGTCTGCGCCTCGAACTCCGCGACCCGCACCGCCTTGATCGGCTGGGCCTCGGCCTGCTGTTCGGTCGCGCTCGGGGCGCCGCCGCTGTTCGAGCCGGCAGTCTGAATGGAGCCGGTGAGCAGCCAGGCCGCGACGGCGGCCAGGAACAGAAACGCGATGAGCCAGGAGCTGCTGATGCGAGGGAGCTTCATGACTACTTCTCAGGCGGCGTTGGCGCCGGGCAGGTCGAAGAACCGGCGCTGGGAGTCGAGGTAATCGAGCTCGGCCTTGTAGATGGCCAGCCCATAGCCGTGCACGAAGGCAGGGCCCGAGCCCTCATAGCGGTTGCAGGCCGCCTCGCCCCCGCCGGTCATCTCTGCGATGCAAGCCTGCAATTGCCGGATGCGCTCCTCGATCAGGGCGCGACGGTGGCGGGCCGGCAGCAGCTCGGCATGGAACAGGACCAGGAGAAACTCGGAGCGGATGTAGTCGGGGCCGATCGGCGCCTGCAGCCGGCGCGACAGCTCGCGCTTGCCGGCGGGCGTCAGGCGATAGACCTTCTTGTCGGGGCGCTTGGCCTGCTCCTGCTCGCGGCCGGTGACGAATCCCTCCTGCGCCAGGCGCGCCAGCGCCGGATAGATCGATCCGAAGCTCGCGCGGAAGAAATGCGAATAGGCGCCGTCCTCCAGCTCCTTCTTGATCTCGTAGCCGGAAGCGGGCCCGTGCGCGAGCACGGCCAGGCAGAGGGTTGCGACATCCATCTATGTGCGTCCATCCAAGCTAGGGCGCGCGGATGCTACTCCGATGTATTTCAATCCGATATATGCAAAATCGGCATAGCAGAGACGACCGGCACGGCGCATCCCGTCATACGAGCGGTCTCGCCGCCGGATCCCTAGGCGTCGCCTTCAGCCCTGGGATTGACTTGGCGCCCAGGCGGTCAGAAACAAGATGTGGAATGTCGCGGCTATCCGGCCATTTTCTTCCGTTGCCGAGTAGCGGCCGGCCGCTCCGGCCAGCACCGAGCGCCGGGTGAAGGCGCGGGTTCGCGCCGCGAGGGCATTGGTCTCGCCCATGCCCCGAAGATCCCTCAAGAGCCCCAGCGGGCTTGCGTAGGTGACGGTGATCTCGTCGAGATCGGCGACCGGCATGGCGAAGCCGGCGCGCTGCAGCAGGCCCGCGGCGTCGCGCAGCTCGGCAAAGGGGGAGACGCGCGGGCTGGCCCCGCCCGCCGCCTCGATCTCCGCCTCGAGCAGCGCCTGGCGCAATTCGCGAAGACTGCTCCCGCCCAGCATCGCGGCCAGGAACAGACCGTCCGGCTTCAGCGCCTGCCGCGCCTGGATGAGCGCGCCCGGCAGGTCGTTGACCCAATGCAGGCTGAGGCAGCTCAGGACCGCATCGAAGCTCCCGGGCGCGAAAGGCAGCCGTTCCTCGTCGCCCGCGATCGCGGGCCCGAACCGCGCGGCCCGGCGGGCCATGGCGGGCGAGAGGTCCATCTGGATCAGCCGCTCGATCCCGCCGCGGCCCTTCAGCGCGCGGGCCAGCACTCCGTCATGGCAGCCGAGATCGAGCGCCGACGGAAAGCGGCGGGTGATGTCGTCCAGCCGGTCGGCCAGCCGCTCGGCCGCCTCGGCGAAGAGAAAATCGTGCGCCTCGAGCCCGGCGGCGGCGCGGTCGCGGTGACGGCGGACGGCGATGCGGTCGAACGGGGCGAAGGCGTCGCTCATGCGGCCTAAACATGGCATCGGGCCGGGGCGGTTGACAGCCCGGCTCGCGGCGGGAGGAGAATGCGCCCGCATGCACCCGCTCTCGATCGCCGCGACCCGCGCCGGGCGATTTCTGCTGGACGCCTTGCTGCCGCCGCGATGCCTGAATTGCGGGGAGGCGGTGGCGGATCCCGGCGCGCTCTGCCCCGCCTGCTGGGGGCGGCTGGCCTTCCTGGACGGCCCGCTCTGCTCCTGCTGCGGGCATCCGTTCGAGCATGAGGCCGGCCCCGGAGCCCTGTGCGGTTCCTGCGCGGCCGCGCGCCCGCCCTTCCGGCGGGCCCGCGCCGTGCTGCGCTATGAGGAAGGCTGCCGCGAGCTGATCTTGCGCTTCAAGCATGCCGATCGGACGGATGTCGCCCCGGCCCTGGCGCGCTGGATGGGCCGCAGCGGCGCCGAGCTGATCGAGGATTGCGACCTCGTCGCGCCGGTGCCGCTGCATTGGACGCGGCTGCTCAAGCGCCGCTACAACCAGGCGGTATTGCTGAGCCAACGCGTCGCCGAAGCGGCCGGCCGGCCGCACGCGCCCGACCTCTTGAAGCGGGTGCGGCCCGCCGGCGAGCGCGGACGCCTCACCCGCCGGGCACGACGCCAAAGGGCGGCGCGCGCGTTTGCCGTGAACGTTTCTTGGCGGGAGCGCGCTCTCGGGCGAACTATATTGCTCATTGACGACGTCTACACGACCGGAGCGACCGTTTCGGCCTGCGCCGAGGCGCTCCTGGATGCCGGCGCGGCCATGGTGGACGTCTTGACCGTGGCCCGGGTTGTGCGGCCCCTCTAGCCGACGGCCCCCTGGCGAGACCCAGTCGTGCGCGGGGCGCAGATGCAAAAGCCCGGCTCGAGCGTTACACTAAAGTTCGCAGTCCGAGGTGGGCGGCTTGCGAAAATGCCTAGGAATCGTGCCGAGCATGAGAAAAGTCGAAATTTATTCGAGCCTGTTCTGCCCCTACTGCACCCGCGCCAAGCGCCTCTTGGACCAGAAGGGGATCGACTACACCGATATCGACGTCATCGCCGACACTTCGAAGCGAGGCGAGATGATCAAGCGGGCCGGGGGCAGGACCTCGGTGCCGCAGATCTTCATAAACGGAACCCATATCGGGGGATGCGACGAACTCTATGCACTTGAGCGGCAGGGGAAGCTCGACAGCCTGTTGCAGGGAGCGTGAGCGAGCATCATGCGCAGTTTCAAGACGGCCCTGATCCAGATGAATTCCGGCCGCGAGGTCGGCCCGAACATCGATATGGCCTGCCGGCTCGTGCGCGAGGCGCGAGGGCAGGGGGCCGAGCTGATCCTCACACCCGAGAACACGACCATGGTCGAGCCCAAGCGCGCGCTCATCCTGGAGAAGGCGAAGACCGAGGCCGAGCACCCGGCGATGCCCGCCTTCCGCTCGCTGGCCGCCGAGACGGGTGCCTGGCTGCTGATCGGCTCGCTCACCATCAAGCTCGATGAACGCGCCTGCGCCAACCGTTCCTTCCTGTTCAGCCCGGCCGGCGAGATCGTCGCGCGCTACGACAAGATCCACATGTTCGATGTCGATCTGGCCAATGGCGAGAGCTATCGGGAATCGGCCACCTTCCGTCCAGGCACGCGGGCCGTGGTCGCCGATCTGCCGTTCGGCAGGCTGGGCCTGTCGATCTGCTACGACCTGCGTTTCGCCTATCTCTATCGCGGCCTCGCGCATGCGGGGGCGAGCTTCCTGTCCGTGCCTGCGGCCTTCACGGTGCCGACCGGCCGCGCGCATTGGCATGTGCTGCTGCGCGCGCGCGCCATCGAGACCGGCTGCTATGTGTTCGCGCCCGCCCAGTGCGGCGAGCATGCCGAGGGGCGCAAGACCTACGGTCATTCGCTGGTCGTCTCGCCCTGGGGCGAGATCCTGGCCGAAGGCGGCGAGGCGCCCGGCGTGATCCTGGCCGACATCGATCCGGCCAAGGTGGAGGAGGCGCGGCGCATGGTGCCGGCGCTCCAGCACGATCGCGACTACGCCAAGCCCGGCCAGGGCAGGGCCAAGCCGCGGCTGACCGCGGCCGGCGACTGACGGCCGAAAAGAAACCGGCCCCGCGAGGGGGCCGGCACTGCATCGAACTCGCGAGCCGGTCAGAGATTCGGCTGCGGCGTGATGCGCAGATAGTTCTTCAGCTTCTTGAAGCCCTTGGGGAAGCGCTGCTTGGCCTCCTCGTCCGAGAGCGACGGGACGACGATGCAATCCTGCCCGTACTTCCAGTTCACGGGCGTGGCGACCTTGTAGTTGTCGGTCAGCTGGATCGAATCGATCACCCTCAGGATCTCTTCGAAGTTCCTTCCGGTCGAGGCCGGATAGGTGATGATCAGCCGGACCTTCTTGTTCGGATCGATGATGTAGACCGATCGCACCGTCAGCGTGTCGTTCGCGTTCGGATGGATCATGTTGTAGAGGTCCGAGACCTTGCGGTCATGGTCGGCGAGGAGCGGGAAGTTCAGCTTCGCGCCCTGCGTCTCCTCGATATCCTTGGCCCATCCCTTGTGGTCGGTGACCGGATCGACGCTGAGGCCGATCACCTTGACGCCGCGCTTCTCGAATTCGGGCTTCAGCTTCGCCACCTCGCCGAGCTCGGTGGTGCAGACGGGCGTGTAGTCCTTGGGATGGGAGAACAGGACGACCCAGTTGTTGCCGGCCCACTCGTAGAACCGGATCTTGCCTTCGGTCGAGTCCTGCGTGAAATCGGGTGCGGTGTCACCAAGTCGGAGCGACATGTTTGCCTCCATGCTGTCTGGATCGCGCCCTTCTTCAGAGGGCGCTGGCGTTCGGCTTTGACGCTCCTCCTCCCCGAGACGTGATCAGGAGCTGTTGCCGTCGGCGATATCTAGGCGTCCTGCGGCCATCGGTCAATTCTCCGGATGAGCCTGGGGGAGGGGTCCTTGACTGCCGCGATGCGTTGGACCACCGCGGGCCTCGGCCGCTCGATCCGGCCATGCTCGTAGGCGACGACCGCCAGACTGGCGCGCACCGCCTCCAGCAGTTCGCCCGCGCGCAGCAGGAACTCCGGGCTGCGCGGCCGGCCCAACGCCTCGTTGCCGAGTGCGAAGGTCTCGTAGAGGAGGACTCCGCCATCCTCCACCGCCTCGACGAGCAGCGGCAGCAGCGGCCGGTGGAGATAATTGGTCACCACCACGCCGGCGAAGCGGCGCCCGGCCAACGGCCAGGCCGCGCCTTCCAGATCGGCCTCGAGGCAGGTCAGCCGCTCATGCCCGATCGCGGCGAGCGGCCGCACGTCCCGGTCCAGCGCCAGCACCTCATGGCCGCGCTCCAGGAAGAATCGCGCGTGGCGGCCCGCGCCGGCGGCGACATCCAGCACCGTTCCACCGGCCGGCACCAGGTCGGCAAACCGCGCCACCCAGGGCGAAGGGGACCCGGGCTCGGGATGCGGGGCGGGCTCGGCTCGGTCTTGCGGGTCCATGCGCCGTTCCCTATTTCTTAAGGTAGTCATATTATTGCCAGATCACAGAACCGCTTGCGCCCCGATGATTCTGTACGACCTCTCCTGCCGAAATGGCCACGTCTTCGAAGCCTGGTTCCGGGACGGGGCCGCGTTCGAGGCGCAGCGCAAGGGCCGCAAGATCGCCTGCCCGGACTGCGGCGATCATCGCGTGAAGAAGGCGCCGATGGCGCCCCGGATCGGCAAGGGCGCTCCCGAGCCGACGGCGACCAAGGCCGTGGCTCCCTCGCCCGATGTGCCGCCGGAGATGCTGCAGGCGATCCGCAAGCTGCGCCAGCATGTCGAAAGCAATTGCGACTATGTGGGCCCGCGCTTTGCCGAAGAGGCGCGCGCCATCCATTACGGCGAGCGCGACAAGCGCGGCATCTATGGCGAATCCTCGGAAGAGGAGGCCAAGGAGCTGGCCGAGGAGGGCATCGAGGTCGCGCGCATCCCCTGGCTGCCGCGCCAGGACGCCTGACCGCCGACCCCTTCGGCGAAAGCTCTTGATCGGAGCCCTGCCTTCCTCTATCTGAAAGGGCCGGTCGCGCGGGGCCTCCGACGGCCGGTTCGTCTTGCGTCCCCATCGTCTAGAGGCCTAGGACACCGCCCTCTCACGGCGGCAACCGGGGTTCGAATCCCCGTGGGGACGCCAGCCTTCAAAGGCTTATCGGCCTATCTTCCCCAACTTTTACCGGATAAGCGGGAGTGCTGTCGGAGTGGCTCAGTACAATGAGCACAGCGCCCGAGGCTCCCACCAGCCGTGCAGCGGACTGCAGTTGAGCACGAGGCGGCACGCAGTTCATTCCCAACTAGCTCGCTATCTACTCGCCATCTATATGATAGATGAGGTAGTGCTTGATCATGGAAGCGAGCGCCCGTCTCGCCGAGGCCGGTTTATCCAGACGGCATCTCCGTTGACCTGCACACCACCGAACTCTATCCCGGCGCGATGCAGATGGTGCAGGCATATCAGGAGATGGCTGCGGAAGCCGGTATCAAGGCAACCTGCTCGTCGGGCCGGCGGGCGAGTACTGGGACGTCATCTGGCTGAAGAAACCCTTCGCGATCTCCACCTGGGGCATGCGGCCCACGCCGATCGCGCTTGCCGTCGC
>JAREAF010000568.1 GCA_029240475.1 Rhodospirillales bacterium
TACCTCATCACCGGCGTGGTGGTCGTGGAGGCCGTGTTCGGCTATCCGGGCTTCGGACGCACGTTCCTGGATGCGGCCCTCTACCAGGACATTGCCATGATCGAGGCGGGGGCCATGGTGGCGGTCACCATCGCCGTGCTGACGCAGATCATCGGCGATTTCGGCTACATGCTCCTCAACCCCCGCATCCGGTTCAAATAGCGGAGACCACGGATGGCCGTCGAAACCGCACCCGTCGTCGCCGCCCCCCGCCGTCCAGCGCCCGCTTTTCTGCGCCGGCTGGGTCTCCTCAAGGAGAGCCCGGTCGGTGTGGTTGGCGCCTTCCTCGTCATGTTTTGGGTTGTGGTCGCGCTTCTGGCGCCGTGGATATCCCCCTACGATCCGAATGAAAGCGACTACACCGCGCTCCTCGACCCGACCCCGTCGGCGCTGCACTGGCTCGGCACCGATCATCAGGGGCGCGACATCCTCTCGCGGATCGTGTGGGGCTCGCGAACGGTGCTCATCGTCGCGCCGATCGCCGTCTTCTCCGCCTATGTGGTCGGCTCCATGATGGGGCTGCTGGCCGGCTACTATCGGGGCTGGGTGGACAACGTCCTCACCCGTGTTTCGGACATCATTCTCTCCTTCCCGGTGATCATCCTGTACATGATCATCATCGCGGTTTTCGGGCCGTCGGCTCTCAACATCATTCTCGCCGTGACCTTCGTCGCCTCGCCGCAGATCGCCCGCATCGTCCGCGGCCTGACGCTCGAGCTGCGCGAGCAGGACTTCGTCGCTGCCGCCAAGATGCGCGGCGAATCGCCCTTCTACATCATGATGGTCGAGATCCTGCCCAATGCGCGCGGGCCGCTGATCGTCGATGCGTGCCTCAGGATGGGCTACACGACCATTACCATCGGCGTCTTGGGTTTCCTCGGCCTCGGCCTGCCGCCGCCGGACCCGGACTGGGGCGGCATGATCAAGGACAGCTATGGGATGGTGTCCGTGCATCCCCATATGGTCCTGATCCCGTGCGCGGCGATCTCATCGCTCGTCCTCGGCTTCAATTTGCTGGCCGACGGCCTGCGCGAAATCAGCCTCAGGGACTAGGAGCCCGACATGGACATCCGCGCCACCGGCACCCCGGTCCTTGAGCTGGACAACGCGCGCATCTCATATTTCACGCGCGCGGGCGAGATCAACGTCATCCCCGGCGTGAGCTTCCGGCTCATGCAGGGCGAGGCCATGGGCCTGGTGGGCGAGTCCGGCTGCGGGAAGTCGACGGTCGCCTTCGCGGTGATGAAGTATTTGGGCGGCGCCGGACGATTGACCGGCGGGCGCATCCTGTTCGAAGGCCGCGACATCTCGCGCATGAGCACGGAGAATCTGCGCAAGCTGCGCGGCGGGCGCATGGCGATGGTCTATCAGGACCCGATGTCGAGCCTCAATCCCGTCATGCCGATCGGCCGCCAGCTCATGGAGGTGCCGATCATCCATCAGGGCGCGAGCACCGAGGCCGCGCGCGAGCGGGCCATGGAGATGCTCCGGGAGGTGAACCTCCCCGATCCCGAGACGGTGTTCGAGCGCTACCCCCACCAGCTCTCGGGCGGCCAGCAGCAGCGCGTCGTGATCGCCATGGCGCTGATGTCGGAGCCCTCGCTGCTCATCATGGACGAGCCCACCACCGGACTGGACGTGACGGTGGAAGCGGCGGTGCTCGACCTCGTGCGCGAGCTGCGGCAGCGGCACAACTCCTCCATCCTCTTCATCAGCCACAATCTCGGCACCGTCGTGCGCATCTGCGACCGGATCGGCGTCATGTATGCCGGCGAGCTGGTGGAGGAGGGGGCGATCCGCGACGTGTTCCGCGATCCGCGCCACCCTTATACGCGCGGCCTGCTCGATTGCATCCCGGTGCTGGGCAGCGACAAGCATTCGCGGCCGCTCGCGCCCATTCCCGGCCAGGTTCCCTCCGCGCTGGCGCGGCCCAAGGGGTGCATCTTCTCCACGCGCTGCCGCTATGTGGAGCCCGGGCGCTGCACGACCGAGCGCATTCCGGTGCTGCCGATCCCCGACCAGCCGGGCCATCACGCGCAATGCGTGCGCCATGCCGAGCTGCCGCCCTGGCACGCCCCCCGTGCGGCCGGGGTTGCCGCCGAGCGACGGGTGCGCAACGAAAAGGTGCTGGACATCGACCGGCTGCGGAAGGTCTATCACCAGGCCGCCGGCATCTTCGATTCCGGCGGCGGGTACGATGTGAAGGCGCTGAACGAGATTACTGTCAGCGCGGCGCGGGGGACGACCCTGGCGATCGTCGGCGAGTCCGGCTGCGGAAAGTCCACGCTCGCCAAGGTGCTGACCGGGATCGAGCGCGCGACGGAAGGCAAGGTGGTCCTGGAAGGCCAGGAGATCGGCGCGATCTCGGTCGAGAACCGCCCGACCGGCGTCAAACGCAAGCTGCAGATGGTCTTCCAGAACCCGGATAGCACGCTCAATCCGAGCCACTCGGTGGGCTTCGTCATCGGCCGGTCGTTGAAGCGGCTGAAGGGGGTGTCGGCCCGCCACGCGCAGGACGAGGTGAAGCGCCTGCTGGAGACGGTGAAGCTGCCGATCGAGTTCGCGCATCGCAAGCCGCGGCAGCTTTCGGGCGGCCAGAAGCAGCGCGTCGCCATCGCGCGGGCGCTCGCGGGCGATCCGGAGCTGGTCATCGCCGATGAGCCGGTCTCCGCGCTGGACGTGTCGGTGCAGGCCGCGATAATCAACCTCCTGCTGGAGATCCAGCGGGACC
>JAREAF010000569.1 GCA_029240475.1 Rhodospirillales bacterium
CGGGGCGTCGGCATGGCCGATGAAGCCGTATCGGAATCCGTCGATCATGTAGAAGAACGGATTGAGGTGAGCCGCCATCCGCCAGAACTCCGGCAGGCGCTCGACCGAATAGAAAGTGCCCGAGAGAAAGGCGAAGGGCGTGATCACGAAATTGGTGATGGCCGCCATGTGGTCGAACTTCTCCGCCCAGATGCCGGCCAGGATTCCGATCAGCGACAGCATGAGAGAGGCGGCCATGGCGTGGAACAGCACGAACCCGGGGTGCGGCACCTCGACCGGGACGAAAAGAGCCATGGCCAACGCCACCGCCAGCCCCACCGCGAGCCCGCGCGTCACGCCGCCGGCGGCGAAAGCAAGCGTCAGCTCTCCGGCCGAGAGCGGCGGCATGAGCATATCGACGATGTTGCCCTGGATCTTCGAGATCATGATCGAGGAGGAGGTGTTGGCGAACGCGTTCTGCACCATGGCCATCATGACCAGCCCGGGCGCGAGGAACTGCGTGAACGGCACGCCGCCCACCTGGCGCGAGCCGCCTCCCAGCGCCAGCGCGAAGATCGCCAGGAACAGGAGCGTGGTCACGACCGGCGCGATCACCGTCTGCGTCGCCACCTTCGCAAAGCGCCGGACCTCCTTGACGTAGAGGGTCCAGAGGCCCAACCAATTGACGGCGCCAAACGGGCGCGGCTCGGGGGGAACGGCAAGGAGCATGGGCGGACGGTCTGGCGGGAACGGGTCGGGGCGGCAAGCTAGTCCTGGCCAAGCGCCGGCGCAAGCGGCCCGCCGGCGCAGGGGCCGGCAGACGGCGCCCGCCACCCCGGACCGGCTCGAAGCGGCCGCTCTCCGATATCTAGAACGCTACGCTGCCTCCGCCCGGCATTTGGAGCGGCTGCTCCTCGCCAAGGTGCGCCGCTCCGCCGAGCTGCACGGCACGGATGGCGAGGCGGGCGCCCGGTTCATTCGCGAGCTCATCGCCCGGCTGCAGGGCTCGGGCGTGCTCGACGACCGCCGCTACGCCGAGGGAAAGGCGCAGAGCCTGAGGCGGCGGGGCGGCTCGGCCCGTTCGATCCGCGCCGGCCTGGCGGCCAGAGGGGTCGGGCGGGAGGAGGTGGAGACCGCCCTCGCCTCGGCGGACGAGGGCAGCATGGCCGAGGAGGCCGACCTCGCCGCGGCGCGGCGCTTTGCGCAACGGCGGCGGCTCGGGCCCTGGCGCGCGAAGGAGCGGGCCGCGCATCGCCTCAAGGACATGGCCGCCATGGGCCGGGCGGGCTTCGCCTATGAGGTCGCGCGCCGGGTGATCGACGGCACGGCCGAGGAGGGCTAGCCCACCGCCTCCGGAACGGGCGCCTCCACCTTGAGCGCCGGCCGCGGCAGCAGCGGATGGTGCGGCATCTCGATCGCCGCCTCCCCGAAGGCGAGCTTGACGCGCCGGTTGAATTCCCGGGACACGGTCCACTGTCGCCCGGGCCGCGTCTTCATGCGTGCCTGCAGCCTGACCGAGAGGTCGGTGAAGCCGTCGATCCCGAACACTTCGATCGGGGAGAGGATGGCCGACTTGAAGGCCGGGTCGTGCTGCAGGCTGCGCCCGACCTCCTGCATCACCGCGGTCGCGCGGTCGACGTCCTGTTCGTATGCGATGCCCAGATTGAAGACCGCATAGGCGAACTCCTTGGTCATGTTGACCACGGTCGTGACCGAGCTGAACGGGATGATGTGCACCGACCCGGACACGTCGCGCACGCGCACCGAGCGGATGGTCATGCTCTCGACCACGCCGCTATGGCCGCCGAGATCGACGACGTCGCCGATCGAGATCGACTCCTCGACCAGGATGAAGATGCCGGTGATGACGTCCTTGACCAAGGTCTGCGCGCCGAAGCCGATGGCCAGGCCGACGACTCCCGCGCCGGCGAGGAGCGGCCCGATATTGAGCCCGAGCTCGGAGAGCACGATCAGCAGCGCCATGGTGGCGAGCACCACGCGGGTGGCATTGCGGATCAGCGGCAGCAGGGTGCGCATGCGCGCGCTGCGCTCGACGGCGTGACCGTCCGGGCCGGGCTCCTCCAGATAGCGCTCGATGGCCGTGTCGAGGAGCTCCCAGGCGAGCCACACGACGCCCAGGATGAGCAGGATGGAGATCAGGCTGCCGGTGATCTTCCGCCCGACCTCGCTGCCGAGCCAGCCGAAGGAATTCAACCCCCAGGCCTCGAACAGCGCGAGCGCGGCGAAGACCCACACCACCCCGACCAGGAGGCGCTGCAGCATCGGCAGGTGCCGGTTGGCGCGCGCCTCCAGGCCCGGATAGCGCCGGCTCAGCTCGGAGTTCAATGCGAAGCCCCGCCTGACGGCGCGTTCGATGCCGGCCTTCAACAGCTTCGCCACCACCAGGATCACGGCGGTCGCCACAAAGGCGCGCATGAGGAACTCGACCCCGCCCGGGACCGCAAAGGCCCAGACCATATAGAGCAGCAGGATCACGAGGATGGCGATCAGGTGCCAGACATCCGCCGCCCGCACGCGCGCCGAGGAGCTGCGCGCGCCGCCTCCCAGCCACTGGCTGACCGCGCCGCGATTCTGCAGCACCAGCACGATGGCCATCGTGGCCAGCAGCAGCCCGATCGCCCGCAGCAGGATCAGGTAGATGCCCGACGGGACCCCGATCAACAGCAGGCCCTGCGCGAGGAAGTAGCCGTAGACGGAGACGTTCACGAAACGGCGCAGCCAGATCTGGCCGTAATTGGCGGTCTCGTCGCCCAGCGGCAGCGGGCGCAGCCGCGGCAGCCCCGGCGAGAGAAGGATGCGCCCAAGGGCCAGGATGGCGCGCGCCAGCACGCTCGCATTGACCAGCGTCAGCACGATCA
>JAREAF010000570.1 GCA_029240475.1 Rhodospirillales bacterium
ATGGCGACCGCGAACGTGGAGCCTCCCGAGACGCCGGTGAAGATGCCCTCCTTTTGGTCCAGCATCTTGGCCCATTTGATCCCCTCTGCACCTGCGATCGGGATCAACTCGTCATAGAATTGACGGTCGATCGCCTCCTGGAGCACGAGCGGGATGAAGTCGGGGGTCCAGCCCTGGATCGGGTGTGGTTCAAAGGCGGGGTGGCTCTCGGCCGGGGCCCCTTTTTCATCGCGGCCCTGTGCGCGACCGCTTCCAACGAGTTGCGCATTCGCCGGTTCGCTTAAGATGATCTTGGTCTCAGGTCTCTCGCGGCGCAGCACCCGCCCGACACCAGTGACGGTTCCGCCCGTGCCGTACCCAGTCACGAAGTAGTCCAGTCGTCTGCCCCTGAAGTCGCCGAGGATCTCGCGCGCCGTGGTCGCCTCATGGATGTCGGCGTTTGCCTGCGTCTCGAACTGCCGCGCGAGGAACCAGCCGTTCGCCTCTGCAAGCTCGACGGCCTTCCGGTACATCCCGAAGCCCTTGGCGGCGCGTGGCGTCAGCACGACCTTGGCGCCGAGCATCCGCATCAGCTTGCGCCGCTCGACCGAGAAGCTGTCGGCCATAGTCACGACCAGAGAGTATCCTTTCTGGGCACAGACCATCGCCAGCCCGATCCCCGTGTTGCCGCTGGTCGCCTCGACAACGGTCTGGCCAGGCTTCAGCGCGCCGGAGCGCTCGGCTGACTCAATGATGCCGATGGCAAGCCGATCTTTGACAGAGGCCGCAGGGTTGAAGAACTCAGCCTTAACGTAGATCGTGGCGTGCTTGGGCGCGAGATTGTTGACACGGATGCAGGGTGTATCGCCGATCGTGTCGACAATGCTTTCGAACAGCCTGCCGCGGCCGTCCGTGGTCCGGGTTGGAGGCTTCGGGTTGTCCATGGCTGGCCCTCCTCGTGACTAATTTAAGCGTAGAGAACCGGGCAGAAGCCGTCCAGGGGGTTCGGAGCGCCGCGTCTTGGGGCGATTGTCAGTGCCGCATCGGCGAACTACTCTGGCGTCTTGAGGTGAGGCAAGCGAGGCGGGCAAGGTGTCACACGCGGCAACACCGGGAAGTGGTAGGGTGCAGAGGCGCCTCGCGGCAGTGCTGGCTGCCGATGTTGTAGGCTTCTCGCGCCTGATGGGCATCAACGAGACCCGGACACTCCGCGACCTGATCGAGATCAGGCGAACCATCTTTGTGCCCATCGTCACTGACAATCGCGGTCGCGTCGTTAAGCTGATGGGCGACGGAGCGCTCGTCGAGTTCGCAAGCGTCGTTGATGCCGTGAACGCTGCCGTCGAGATCCAGAGGGCACTGACAGCCCGGAACGAGGGAGCGCCGCGGGAGCGCCGGATCGAGCTCAGGGTCGGCGTGAACCTGGGCGATGTCATCATCGAAGGCAGTGACATCTATGGCGATGGCGTCAACGTCGCCGCCCGCCTGCAAGAGGTGGCCGGCCCGGGAGAGGTCGCCCTCAGCGCGACAGCCCATGAGCATGCTGCCAGCCGCGTGGATGTGCAGTTCACGGACGCTGGTGAACACAGCCTCAAGAACATCGCCGCTCCGGTGCGGGTTTTCCGCTGGTCCGCTGCAGGAGGTGGGGCTCGGACGATGGGCGCGACGGGGGACGAGGCGCGTGAGGTGCCGGAGCGGCCCTCGATCGCAGTGCTGCCTTTCGACAACATGTCTGGCGACCCCGAGCAGGAGTATCTTGCGGACGGTGTCGTCGAGTCGATCACGGCGGCGCTTTCCCGAATCCGCAGCTTTTTCGTCATCGCCCGCAATTCGGCTTTCGCTTACAAAGGCAGGCACAAGAACGTGCGCGAAATCGGGCGCGAATTGGGTGTCGGCTATATCCTTGAGGGGTCAGTGCAGCGGGCTGGCGGTCGCGTGCGCATTACGGTCCAGCTGATTGAGACGGCGGGCGGTGCGCACATCTGGGCCGAGAAATACGACGGTGCGCTCAACGACATCTTCGAGCTGCAGGACCGCATTACCGAGCAGGTTGCCGGTGCGCTGCAGCCATCGATCCGGCTGGCCGAAGTGGAGCGGGTCCGGCGCAAGCGGCCGCAGGATCTGGGCGCCTACGGCTACACCATGCAGGCGATGCCGCGTGTCTGGGCGCTGGAAAAGCAGGAAGCGGAGAGGGCTCTTGCGCTGCTGGACAAGGCTCTGGAGATCGATCCCGACTACCCACTGGCGCTTGCCCTGGCCGCGTGGTGCTGGGCACAGCGCTCGGTCTATTCCTGGGTCAAGAATGTGAGCGACGCCAAGGCGCGGGCGCTGTCGCTCAGCGAGCGCGCTGCGACACTGTCAAACGACGAGCCGTTGATCCTGGCGATCCTTGGTGCCGTCCACACATTCGCGCGCAACTTTGGCACTGCACGCGTGCTGCTGGAGCGTGCCGTCGCACTAGACCCGAACGCAGCTTGGGCCTTGAGCCGTCTCGGCTGGCTGGAGGTCTATTCCGGCCGGCCGGAGGCGGCGCACGTGTATTTCGAGCGCGCCCTGCGGTTGAGCCCGCTTGATCCGATGAACTTCAACAATCATGTCGGCATTGCGTCCGCCTTCCAAGTCGCGGGGCAGCCTGCAAAAGCGGCCGACGAGTTCCTGCGCGCGCTCCACGAGCGGCCGAACGCGCTCTGGATCCACCGCAATCTCGCCCCGGCGCTGCTGGCCGCGGGGCGGGAGGAGGAGGCGAAGGCATCGCGCGATGCACTGGCAGCAGCCTACCCCGATTTTACGATTGCCCGGTTCAAGGAGGCGATGGTTTTCGACCCGGACACGCTGGAGCGGATTGC
>JAREAF010000084.1 GCA_029240475.1 Rhodospirillales bacterium
CCTGTCCGCCAGCTCGTGGTGGCGGCGGATCAGGGCATCGACCTCCGGCGCATTCATGTCCGCCTTCAGCTTCTCGATATCGATCTCCACATCCTTTGCGATCTCCAACACGGTCGCCTGGTCGAGGCTGCCCTTGTGGCTCATCATCGCGTCGTGGAGGGCGAGATACTTGCCTTGGACGCGGGCCGCGATGGCCGCGCGCGAGGCGAAGACCGACTCCTCGCCCAGGATGGGGAACTCGATCAGCACCACGCGCACCGCGCTGTCTTCCGCAACCACCTCATCGACGCGCGGGGCCACAGCCTTGCAGTAGGGGCAGCGGTAATCGAAGAACTCGATCACCGCCGTTTCCGCCTTCGCATCGCCCTTCACATAGTCGGAGGGCAGGCTGTCGACATAGTCATGCAGCTCCGCGATGGCGCCCTGCCGGGCCGTCTGCTCCGCCTGCTGCTGCCGGCGCTGGAGTTCGACCAGCGCGTCGCGAATGACCTCGGGATGGGAGACCAGGTACTCGCGCACGGTCTGCTCGACCGCCTGCTTCTGCTCGGGCGTCAGCGCCTCCTCCGCGCCGGCCATGCCCGGAGCGGCGAACAGCAACAAGGCGGCCATCCAGGGGCCAAGCCAGCTCGATCGCATGTGGCGAAAATCCTTCGTCAGGGGGCCCAGATCGTGAGCCCGGGAGGGCGCGATCATAGGCAAGCCGGCCTGCCGCGACAAATCATAGGTGATGCTAGGGGGAGCGGGGTTGCGGAATGGTTAACGCCGCTTAACCATCCTCGAGCCGCTTGGCCGTCCGCTTGATGTCCTGCGCCCTGAGCCAGGCGGGGCTGTTCTCGGGCAGCAGCCGCAAGGCCCGGTCCGCCTGGGCCTTGGCTTCGGTTGGATTGTTGCGGGCGAGGGCCGATTCGCCCAGCGCCAACGCGGCCATGCCGATCTGATCGCTGCGTCCATAGGCGATCGCCAGGAGCCGCCATGCGAATCCGTTGCGCGGCTCGCGGCGCACCACCTCCTCGAGATGGGCCATGGCGGGCTTGGTCAGATCCGGCCGCTCGGTCTCGAGCTGGGCCTGCGCCAGGCCCAGCCGCAGCAGCGGTTCGGTCGGGTCGAGATCGACCGCGCGTTGATAGGAGTCCACCGATTCGGGAATGCGCCCGTTCTCGAACAGTATTTGCCCGCGCAGCTCATGGAAGTAGGCGTCCTCGGGGTGCTCGGCCAAGAGCTGGTCGAGCAGCGGCATGGCCTTCTTGAGGTCGGAGGCGCGGTAGTGGGCGATTGCCCGCGCGTAGCGGGCTTCGAGGCTTTGATCGGAATCGGGATAGCGGCGCAGCACGCGTCCGAGCGGCTCAAGAAAGCCGATCAGCTTGCCGACCATGCGTCCGTGGAAGGCCACCAGCTCCGGCGGCGCCGGCCTGTCGGAGTGGCGCGAGCGATTGACGAAGGCGTGGAGCGAATCGATGCGGTCCCGCGTCAAGGGGTGCGAGCGCAGGTAGGGGTCCTGGTTGTCCGGGAGCAGAGCCTCCTCGCCGGCGAGCACATCCATGAAGTTCAGGAGCCCGCGCGAGGAATAGCCCGCGCGCTCCAGATAGGAAACCCCCGCCTGGTCGGCCGCCGACTCCTGGGTGCGGCTGTATTGCAGCAGCGAGCGTTGCGCGATGGAGGATCCGCCGGTGATCACCGCCGCGCCGACATCGCCGCCGCCGACCACCGCGGCGGCCGCGCCCAGCACCGTGGCGATGATCTGCTCGATGGTCGCGGTGCGCAGCGCCTCTTGCGTGCGGGCGAGGTGCCCGCCCGCGATGTGGCCGGTCTCGTGCGCGATCACGCCCATCACCTCGAGCGGATCCCTGCTGCGCATCAGCAGGCCGGAGTTGATGAAGATGTTCATCCCGCCGGCGACGAAGGCGTTCAGGCGGGTGTCGTCGATCAGATAGACCGAGATCGCCGAGGGATCGAGCCCCGCGGCGTGGAACAATGGCGTGGCGTAGATCCGGATGATATGTTCGATCTCCGCATCGCGGAGCAGGCGCACGCGGCCCTCCTGGGCGGCGGCCGGCGGCACCGAGCCTGCCAGCAGGCAGACTGCGAGCGCGAGTGATACGATCCGGCTGCGCAGATGTGCGAGCATGACGAGTCCGGTCCGGTTACTGCTGCCTACGCGACCTTCGACGGCGGTTCAGCCTGATATAGTGCGTCTCTGCGACATACGCACGGCGCGCTTCCCCGCGGCGAGCGCACGGGTGAGTCTGCGCCCTTGTTCATCGCCGGCAGTCTAGCCATTCAAGCAAGGAGAAGCGAGCGATGGCGCTGAAGCTCTCGAAGCGCGGGCGCGTCGACCCGTTCATCGCGCTCGACGTGCTGCGCATGGCCAATGAGCGCGCCATGGCCGGTGGGGAGGTGCTGCATCTGGAGATCGGGCAGCCGGGCGGCGGCACTCCCCATGCGGTGATCGAGGCGGCCAAGCGCGCGCTCGACGCCCATGCCATCGGCTATACCGAGGCGCTCGGCGTGCCCGAGCTGCGGCACCGGGTCGCGCTGCATTACCGCGAACGCTACGGAGTGGAGCTCGATTGGCGGAGGGTGGCCATCACCGCGGGCTCATCGGCGGCGTTCCTCCTGTCCTTCCTGGCGGCCTTCGACGCGAGCGACCGCGTCGCGCTGGCGAGCCCCAGCTACCCGGCCTATCGCAACATTCTCTCCTCTCTCGGCATCGCTCCGGTCGACCTCCCCGCGCGGGCGGAAGACCGCTACCAGCCGACGCCGGAGCTGCTGGATCGCGAGGGCGGCAAGCTGGACGGGCTGATCGTCGCCCATCCCTCCAACCCGACCGGCTCGATGCTCTCGGCCGAGGAGCTGGGTGCGCTCTGCCGCCATTGCCGCGAGCGCGGCATCCGCATGATCTCCGACGAGATCTATCACGGCATCGTCTTCGGGCATGAGCCGGTGACGGCGCTCGCCTTGGACGAGGAGGCGATCGTCATCAACAGCTTCTCCAAGTATTTCTCGATGACCGGCTGGCGGCTGGGCTGGGCGGTTCTGCCCGAATCGCTGGTGCGGACGGTCGAGTGCCTGGCGCAAAGCCTCTTCATCTCGCCGCCGACGCTCTCGCAGCTGGCCGCGCTCGCGGCCTTCGACGCCCGTGCGGAGCTGGATGCGAAGGTCGATCTCTACCGCCGCAACCGCGACCTCCTGATCCGGCGCCTGCCCGAGGCGGGCATCCGCCGTTTCCTGCCGCCCGAGGGCGCGTTCTACCTTTACGCGGACGTGTCGGACATCAGCAACGACAGCGAGGCGCTCTGCCTGAGGCTGCTCGCCGAGACCGGTGTGGCGCTGACGCCCGGCACGGATTTCGACCGCGCGCGCGGCCATGCGACCGTGCGCATCTCCTTCGCCGGGCCGGAGGCGGTGATCGCCGAGGCGCTCAACCGGCTGGCGGCGTGGCGTCAGGCGGCGGGGTAGGGCGGGAGGAGCAGGACTGCTCCGGTCAGCCGCGCTGACCCCGTACCCCGACCCAGCTCGCTCGCGCTCGCCGACCTCTCTCTTCCTGACGGGAGAGGTTGAAGCCCTCTATTCCAGCACTCTCTGCCACCAGCCGCGGCGGCGCGGGCGATCCGCCTGCTCCTCGTCCGTTGATGCAGGAGCATGCCGCTCCACCCGTTCCGGCTCGGGCGCGCGCTCAGCCGGCATCGGTTCCGGCTGGGACGAGGGCGCAGACGGCTCCTCGTACCGATGCTCGACGGCAGCCGGGGCCGGCTCGGGCCAGGGATGCTCGGCGATTTCCGGCGCGGACGGCGTGCGATCCGGCTCCTCGGCCCTGGGAAGCTCGGGCTCGGACGGGTGCGGCAGAACTTCGCGCTCGCTTTCCTCGCCGTCGCCGGGTTCATCGCCGGTGTCTGCCGGCTCGCCTTCCGCGGCAAAGGACGCCCCAGCGTCCGGCTGGCCCGGCTCGCCGCGGCGCCGACGACGGCCGCCGCGCTTTCCGCGGCGGCGGCGCTTGCGCTGTTCCTGCGCGGCTGCGGCTGCCGATCCGGCCTCCGCACCGGCCTCGCCCTCCTCGGCGGCGTCCGTGTCGGACTCCTCTTCGCCTTCCTCGGCCGACCCGTTGGCGGCGCGCGCCTCGGGCCGCGGCTCGGCGGCTTTCTCGCCGCGACGACGACGGCGGCGCGAACGCCGGCGCCGCCGCTCCTCGCCGTTCTCGCTCTCCTCGACGCGCGACTCGGCGACCTCCTCGGCCTCGGCTTCCGCTTCGGTCTCCTCGACCTCGTCCTCCTCCTCCTCCAGCGCAGGCGCGTCGATGTAGCGCGCCTCCGGGCTGATCGGCTGCGGCCGGTCGTCCTCCGGCGAGCGCAGGCGGGTCCGTTCCATCCGGAAGTCCGGGGGGATCAGGCTGTCGTCCGCCGCAAGGAGGATCCGCAGGCCGTAGCGCTGCTCGATGGCGGTCAAGGCCTCGCGCTTCTGGTTGAGGATGTAGAGGGCGACCGCCGTGGGCGCCGCGACCGTCACCTCGGAGCTGCGCTTGCGGATCCCTTCCTCCTCGAAGGCGCGCAGGAGATGCAGCGCGGTCGACTCGGTCGAGCGCACATGGCCGGTGCCGCCGCAATGCCGGCAGACAACCGTGCTGGTCTCGATGAGGCTGGGCCTGAGGCGTTGGCGCGACATCTCCAGAAGGCCGAAATGGCTGATGCGGCCCATCTGGATTCGCGCGCGGTCGTTCTTCAGCGCCTCTTTCAGCCGCCGCTCGACTTGGTTGTTGTGGCGCTGGTCCTCCATGTCGATGAAGTCGATGACGACCAGCCCGGCCAGATCGCGCAGGCGGAGCTGCCGCGCGATCTCGTCCGAGGCCTCGAGGTTGGTCTTGAGCGCGGTCTCCTCGATGTGCCGCTCGCGCGTGGCGCGGCCGGAGTTCACGTCGATCGCAACCAATGCCTCGGTCTGGTTGAGGACGATGTAGCCGCCCGACCGCAGCTGGACCACCGGCTGGTGGATCGCGTCGATCTGCGTCTCGACCTGGTAGCGGTGGAAGAGGGGGACCGTCGCGTCCTTGTAGAGCTGCACGCGCTTGGCATGGCTCGGCGTCAGCATCTTCATGAAGGCTTTGGCCGACTTGTAGCCTTCATCACCCTCGACGAGGACGTCCTCGATGTCCTTCGAATAGAGGTCGCGGATGGAGCGCTTGATGAGGTTGGCTTCCTCATAGACCAGCGCCGGCGCGGTCGAGCGGAGCGTGAGCTCCCGGATCTCGTCCCAGAGCCGCAGCAGATATTCGTAGTCGCGCTTGATCTCGGCCTTGCTGCGCTCGCTGCCGGCGGTGCGGACGATGACCGCGATCCCGTCCGGGATCTCCAGCTCGTCGATGATCGACTTCAGGCGCTTGCGGTCGTTCGGATTGGTGATCTTGCGGCTGATGCCGCCGCCGCGCGGCGTGTTGGGCATCAGCACGCAATAGCGGCCCGCCAGCGACAGATAGGTGGTCAGCGCCGCGCCCTTGTTGCCGCGCTCCTCCTTGGTGACCTGCACCAGCATGATCTGCCGACGCTTGATCACCTCCTGGATCTTGTAGCGGCGGATCTGACGCGCGCGGCGGCGGCGTCCCTCCTCCAGCTCGTCGGTCACGATGGTGTCGGCCGCGGCGACCGGCTCCCCGCCGATCTCGGCGATCTCGCTCACCGCCGGCACCTCGGCCACGGTGTTCTGCACGGGCTCGACCGCCTCCTCGACCGTGTCGATGAGCTCGGCCCGTGGCCTCTCCGCCAGGTCCGGAGACGGCTCCGCCGGCTCGAACAGCGAGATCGGCTCGCTCGAGACCGACCAGCTCTCCCCCATCACCAGCGGCAGCGCGTCCCGGGGGCGCGAGTCGGGCTCGGACACCGGCTCGGGCGCCCGATCGCCGGGGCCCTCCGGCTCCGTTTGCGCCGCGGGCTCCTCGCCGGCCACCGACAGCAGCTCGGCTTCGACGGCACCGAAGGAGGCGTCGACCGGATCGATCGGCTCCTCGACGGCGCCCGGCATCCGCGGCTCGTGCGTCCGCGAGCCCCGCGACCGGCGCCTCGGCCGTTCCGACTCGCCGTCCTCCTCGCCGTCGTCACGGTCCAACTCGGCCAGCAGCGCTTCGCGGTCCGCGATCGGAATCCGGTAATAGTCGGGATGGATTTCGCTGAAGGCCAGGAAGCCGTGGCGGTTTCCGCCATAGTCGACGAAGGCGGCTTGCAGCGAGGGCTCGACCCTCGTCACCTTCGCCAGATAGATATTTCCCTTGAGCGGCTTCTTCGCCGCGATCTCGAAATCAAATTCCTCGAGACGATGACCATCCACCACCGCGACCCGTGTCTCTTCCGGGTGGGTGGCATCGATCAACATACGTTTCGCCATTATGCAGAATCTCCATATCGCGGCCGGCAAGGCGCGCCCGTGGCGCGACCTGCGGCGCGATGTTGTTTGCGAGTGGTTCGGTGAGCGTCATGCGCTTCCCGGAGTTAGGCGCGCCACGGGCGGAGGGTTCATCGGCCCTCCAATCCGGCGGCGCGCCGGTATGCGATTGCCTCCGGGGCGGCGCAAATGCTCGGACCAGCCGAGCCTTCTGGCGCGTGCCGAAGACGTAAACTCCTCCTGGCCACGGGGAGAGTCATTGCCGACCCAAGAACGCCCGGCCTGCCCGCATTCCTTCGGAACGCGCGGCGGCGGCCCGGCTCGAACCCTTGCTGATCGGCACCTGCGGCGGGGCAAGAAACCCCGTTGCGCAGCCGCCCGTGGACGGTTCGGAAGCTGCACAATAACTAGCACGACAGAAATTCACAATCCTTGAATGGTCGCCCGGGGGCCTTTGCCAGGATCGCTTGCGGGGGCGATTCTCGTTGATTCAACAGGCGCTTAAGAGTATATCTTGCGACTCGTGTTTGAGGGGGACATTCCAGCCATGCCCCGACTCGGGCCGCGGCTGCTCATCGCCGTGCTGGCGCTGCTGCTGTCCTTGCCGGCCGCGGCGGTCGCGCGTCCGGCCGCGACCGAGGTGCGGATCGCTCCGGCCGAGCAGGTCACTGAGATCGCCATCGCCTTCACCGGGGCGCCGCGCTACCGGGTCTTCACGCTCGTGGCGCCGGACCGCGTGGTGGTGGATCTCGACGAGTGCGATTTCCGCCTGGCGGAGTCGGCGCGCGCCGGCAGCGGCCCGGTCAAGGCGATGCGCTTCGGGCTGTTCCAGCCCGGCACCTCGCGCATGGTGCTGGACATGGCCGGCCCGCACGCGATCCAGACGGCGGCGCTTTCCGCCCGGCCGGGCGGGGGAAGCGAGCTGGTGCTGCGCCTGGCGCCCGTCACCGCGGGCGAGGCGGCGGGCCGCTCCGGCCAGATCGCGGCCGCCACGCTGGTGCAGACCGCCTCTCTGGTCTCGACCCCGCTGCCGGCGGTGAAGCCGAAGACCCCGGGGGCGCCGCCGCCGCGCATCGTGGTTGCGGTGGATGCCGGGCATGGCGGCGTCGATCCGGGCGCGCTGGGCGTCAGCGGCATCCATGAAAAGCTGGTCACGCTGGCCTATGCGCGCGAGATCAAGGCGCAGCTCGAGCGCAGCGGGCGCTTCAAGGTGGTGCTGACCCGCGACCGCGACCAATTCCTGCGCCTGCGCGACCGCATCGACCTGGCGCGGCGGGCCGGAGCGCAGCTCTTCATCTCGCTGCATGCCGATTCCCACCCCGACTCCTCCTTCCGCGGCGCCTCCGTCTATACGCTTTCCGAGGAGGCGTCCGATTCCGAGGCGGCGGCGCTGGCGACCAAGGAGAACAAGGCCGACCTCATCGCGGGCATCGACCTCTCGAAGGAGAACGAGGTCGTCACCAGCATCCTCATCGACCTGGCGCAGCGCGAGACCAAGAACCTGTCGGCGCAGTTCGCGGCCATGCTGGTGAAGGAGCTGAGCCGCCAGACCAAGCTGATCCGCAACACCCACCGGTTCGCGGGTTTCGCGGTTCTGAAGTCGCCCGACGTCGCCTCGGTGCTGGTGGAGCTGGGCTATCTGTCCAACCGCGCGGACGAGAAGCAATTGCTCTCCGCCTCGTATCGGACCAAATTGTCGCAGGCGGTTGTTAAGGCCGTTCACGAATACTTCGATTGGCAGGAGAGCCTGAAGCGGAGCTGAGCGTCCTTCACCGAAGGGCCTCCTGTGTAGGCTCGCCGCGGTTTCGGAGCAGAGGTAATGAGGATACTCGCCGCCCTGTTTGCCGGGCTGGTAGGGCTGGCGCTGGCGGGCGTGGTCGCGGCCTTCCTGATCTATCGCCACTATTCGGAGGGACTGCCCGACTACCGGGCGCTCGCCGATTACGACCCGCCGACGGTCACGCGCGTGCTCGCGGGCGACGGACGGCTCCTGGCCGAGTACGCCACCGAGAAGCGGGTCTTCGTGCCGATCGGCGCGATCCCGCAGCTCGTGAAGGACGCGTTCCTCTCGGCGGAGGACAAGACCTTCTACTCCCATCCGGGCATCGATTTCGTCGGCCTGGCGCATGCGATCTGGATCAACGTCAGCAATCTGGGATCGGACCGCCGCCCGGTCGGCGCCTCGACCATCACCCAGCAGGTGGCGAAGAATTTCCTGCTCACCAACGAGGTCTCGATCGCCCGCAAGGTGAAGGAGGCGATCCTCGCCTTCCGCATCGAGCAGGCCTTCTCGAAGGAGCGCATCCTCGAGCTCTATCTCAACGAGATCTATCTGGGCGGCGGGTCCTACGGCGTGGCGGCGGCCTCGCTCGACTATTTCAACAAGACGATGGACGAGCTGACGATCGCCGAGGCCGCCTACCTCGCCGCGCTGCCCAAGGCGCCGAACACCTATCACATGCTGCGCAACCCGGAGGGCGCGCGCGACCGGCGCAACTGGGTGATCTCGCGCATGGTCGAGGACGGCCGCATCACGGCCGAGCAGGGCGCGACCGCGAAGGAGGAGCCTCTGACGCCGCGCAGCCGCACCGAGGCCGAGGCCGTCACCGCCGATTACTTCGCCGAGGAGGTTCGTCGCGAGATCGCGCAGCGCTTCGGCGACCGCGCCCTCTATGAAGGCGGCCTGATGATCCGCACCTCCTTGGATCCCCGCCTGCAGGCCATCGCCGATCGCGCCTTGCGCAACGGTC
>JAREAF010000085.1 GCA_029240475.1 Rhodospirillales bacterium
GCCGCCCGCATCTCGGGCGACAGCACGGTCGCGCACGGCCTCGCCTTCGCGCGTGCGGTGGAGGCGGCGCTCGGCCTCGAGCCGCCGGCGCGCGCGGTCTGGCTGCGCGCCCTGATGGCCGAACTGGAGCGGCTCGCCAACCATTTCGGCGACGTCGGCGCGATCTGCAACGACGCCTCCTTCGTGCTGATCCACGCCGAATGCGGCTATCTGCGCGAACGGCTGCTGCAGACCGCGCAGCTCTGCTTCGGCCATCGGCTGATGATGGATCGCGTGATCCCCGGCGGGACCGCCGCCGATCTCAGCGACCAGGGCCGCGCCGCCCTGATCGCGCTCATCCCCGAGCTGCGCACCGCCTTCGCGCGCGTGGTGCGCATCTATGATTCCAAGGCCTCGCTGCTCGACCGCACCGTCGCCACCGGGATCACCTCGCCCGCTCTGGTCCACCGCTTCGCCGCCGGCGGCTATGTGGGGCGCGCCGCCGGAAGGGCCGTGGACGCCCGCTCCAGCCCGGGCTATGCGCCCTACACGGACCTGGAGTTCGAGGTGCCCGTGCTGCCCGAGGGCGACGTGAATGCCCGCGTGTGGATCCGCATCCGCGAGATCGAGCAGAGCCTCCGCCTCAGCGAGCAGATCCTCGCCCGCCTCCCGGCCGGACCGCTTGCGGTCGAGCTTTCCGGCTGGGAAGGCGAAGGCTCGGCGCTGGTCGAGGGCTTCCGCGGCGACATCTTCACCTGGGTGCGGATCGACGCGGGCGGCCGCATCGCCGCCTGCTGGCCGCGCGATCCCTCCTGGCTGCAATGGCCGCTCCTGGAAGCGGCGATCGAGGGCAACATCGTCGCCGACTTCCCGCTCTGCAATAAGAGCGTCAACGGATCCTATTCCGGGCACGACCTCTAAAGATGGCCATCCTCACGCTCTTCGCCCGATTTCTGGCCCGGCCGCGCACGATGGCGGGTCCCGCGCCCGATGCCCAGGCGCTCGCCGCGCTGGGCGAGCGCCTCCGCCGCGCGTCCACGGCGCGCCTCGGCCGCAGCCTCGCCATCCGCGAGGTCGATGCCGGCTCCTGCAACGGGTGCGAGCTGGAGATCCACGCCCTCAACAACGTCGTCTACGACATCGAGCGGTTCGGCCTGCGCTTCGTCGCCTCGCCCCGGCATGCCGATGTGCTGCTGGTCACTGGGCCGGTGACCACGAACATGCGGCGGGCCCTGATCGACACCTACGAGGCCACGCCCGCGCCGAAATGGGTGGTGGCCGCCGGGGACTGCGCCGATCATTGCGGCGTCTTCGCCGGCAGCTACGCCGTCGCCGGCCCGCTCTCCGCGATCCTCCCCGTCGATCTGACGATCAGGGGCTGTCCGCCGACTCCGCTTCAGCTCCTCGCGGGCCTTGTCGCGCTGGTCGAGACGTCGGCGAAGAAGCGCGGCTGAGGATCAGCCCGACGAGGCCCGAACGACATCGCACGAGGTGCTCAAAATGGTTTCGCGAACGGCTTTCTGCTCCTGCGGCCAGCTGCGCATCCAGGTCGAGGGCGAGCCGCTCGGGGTCGGCCTCTGCCACTGCCTGGCCTGCCAGCGCCGCACCGGAAGCGTCTTTGCGACCCTGGCCAGCTTCGCCGCCCCGTACCGAGTCTCGGGCAGAGCCACCGAGTTTGCGCGTGTGGGCGATCAAGGAGCCCGATTCACGTTCCGGTTCTGCCCGGTCTGCGGGACGACGCTCTTCCACACCGAAGAGGGTCACGAGCAGTCCTCGGTCAGCGTCGCGGTGGGCGCCTTCGCCGACCCGCGTTTCCCCGCGCCGCAAGTCGCGGTCCATGACTGCCGCAGGCACCCCTGGGTCCAGCTTCCGCCAGGCGTCAGGGCCTACGACAAGGACCCGGACTGATCGCGAAAGCCGGGCGGCCGGCACAAGCTGCTCGATCATCCCGCCGGATTGGTGCCCCCGGGGAGACTCGAACTCCCACACCCTTGCGGGTAACAGATTTTGAGTCTGCCGCGTCTACCGATTCCGCCACAGGGGCACTGGGCTCGCGAGGCGGCATCATAACGGGGCGGAGCCCCGGTGCAAGCATGCCCGCGACCCGCGCGGAGCGCGCGCCCCCCGGGTCGAATGTCGACGCGCCGATGGCGCCGGCGGGCTGGCGGGTCAGCCGTTCCGCTGGCATGCTCCGAGGCGCCCGATCCTCGCCCCCCGCGTGCCAGCGACATCCCGATGCTCTCCCTCCCCTCCCGGCCGCTGGCCGCCCTCACCACGCCGGGACCGCTGGTGCTCGCGCTTCTCTACGCCTTCGAGGCGCTGTCGCGCTCGCTCCTGCTGACCATCATCCCGCTGCAGGCCTACGCCCTGCTCCAGGATGCGGGGAAGGTCAGCGCGCTCTACACCGCCGTCGGCCTCGTCGGCATGGGCTCGAGCTTCGCCATCCCGGCCCTCATCCGCTGGACCGCGCGCCGCCACGTCTACCGGCTGGGCGGCCTCATGATGATCCTCTCGGCCGCGCTGATCGCCACAGCGACGCTCGGCGGCCAGGCGGGCGGCATGCTCGCCCGCATCTTCGGCGTCGCCTGCCTCAACGTCACCTTCAACCTCTATCTGACCGACATCGTCGGCCGCCGCGACCTCGTCAAGGCCGAGCCCCTGCGGCTGGCCTTCGCGGCCGGGGCCTGGAGCATCGGCCCGTTCCTCGGCGTCTGGATGCAGGGCCGCTGGGGCCTCGGCGCCGCGGCCGCAGCGAGCGCGGCCTGCGCGGTGCTGATGATGCTCTATTTCACCCATCTGCGGCTGGGCGAGCGGGTGCCCCGCGTGGCGCAGTTGCCTCCCGTGGCGCCCTGGCCGGCGATCCGCCGCTTCCTCGCCCAGCCGCGCCTGAGGCTCGGCTGGGTCATCCCGTTCGGCCGCTCCTGTTGGTGGTCGGTGCTCTTCACCTACGGGCCGATCGCCATGGTGACGGGAGGGGCGGGCGAAAGGGCCGGGGCGGCGCTGGCCTCCCTCGCCAATCTGCTGCTGTTCCTCAGCCCGCTGCTGGGCCGCGTCGGGGCGAGGCTGGGCCTGCGCACCACCATCATCCTCAGCTTCATCGGGCTCTGCGCGAGCACGGCGGCGGCCGGCCTCGTCGAGGGCCCCTACTGGGTGATGGCGCTGCTGCTGGTGGGCTCGCTCTTCGCCACGCAGCTGGACGCGGTCGGCAACATCCCGTTCCTGCGGGCCATGCGCGCCTCCGAGCGACCGGAGATGGTGACCGTGTTCCGCACCTATCTCGACCTTTCCGACCTCGTTCCGGTGGCGATCTTCACGCTGCTCCTGCAGTGGCTGCCGTTCGAGACGGTGTTCCTCGTGACCGGCGCCTCGATGCTGATCTTCGCCGGCTTCGCCCGCTACGTCCCGCGGGGGATGTAAGCGATCCTTCACAGTTGCGGGGGTAAGGCCCGGAACGCTACATCTCGGGGCCGCCATTTCGGGCGGGCGAAGGGGGCGGATGTTTCAGCGGCTCTATGACCGGACCATGTCGCTGGCGAGCCATCGCCATGCGATGCGGGTGCTCGCCGTCATCTCCTTCGCGGAGAGCTCGTTCTTTCCGATCCCGCCGGACGCGATGCTGATCCCGATGGTGCTCGCCCACCGCGACCGCGCCTGGGCGATGGCCGCGGTCTGCACCATCGCCTCCGTCCTCGGCGGCATCCTGGGCTATGTGATCGGCTATTTCCTGTTCGAGGCGGTGGGGCGGCCGATCCTCGATTTCTACGGCTACCAGGACGCGTTCCAGCGCTTCGCCGATGCCTATAACGAATGGGGGTTGTGGATCATCCTGATCAAGGGACTGACGCCGATCCCCTACAAGCTCGTCACCATCGCCAGCGGCGTCGCCCATTTCGACCCGACCGTGTTCATCCTCGCCTCGATCGCCACGCGCGGGGCGCGGTTCTTCCTCGTGGCCGCGCTGCTGCGGCGCTTCGGCCCGCCGATCCGCACCTTCGTCGAGAAGAACCTCACGGCCGTCGCCACCGCGGCCCTGCTGCTGATCGTGGGCGGTTTCGTCGCGGTGAAGTATCTCTTCTAGCCATGAGCCCCGCCCTTGCCGCCCGGCCCTGGCTTGCCCCGTTGCTCATCGCCGCGATCTCCGCGGCCGCGGTGCTGATCGCGCTCGCCTCGCAAGCCTGGGGCGGATTGCAGCCCTGCGTGCTTTGCATCTGGCAGCGCTGGGCGCACGGGGCGGTGATCGCGCTCGCCCTGATCGCGCTCGGGGCGGCGCTGTACGGGGCCAGGCGCGGAGCGGCATGGCTGACCGCGATCGCGGGGGCCGCCGCGATCGTCGGCACCGGAATCGCGCTCTATCATGTTGGGGTGGAGCAGCAATGGTGGCCGGGCACCTCGGGCTGCGGGGCGGGCGCGCTCTCCGGCGCCGGCGGGCTCGAGGCCCTGCGCCAGCAGATCGAATCCGCGCCGATCGTACGCTGCAGCGACGTGCCCTGGTCGCTGTTCGGGATCTCGATGGCGGGCTATAACGCGATCCTGTCGGCGGCTCTGGCGCTGTTCGCCCTCGCCGCCGGCCTGGCCACCTTGAGACGCACGGCATGACCGACGCGCATCCCAAACGACCGCTGCCCGGAGACCCCAGCCGCGAGGAGCTGGTCCGGCGCATGATGCGCGTCAACCATGCCGGCGAGTACGGAGCCAAGCGCATCTATGACGGCCAGCTTGCGGTGCTGAAGCGCTCGCCCGTGGCCCCCGTCATCCGCCGCATGGCCGAGCAGGAGCGCCGGCACCTGGAAGCCTTCGAGAAGCTTCTGCCGGAACGGCGGGTGCGGCCGACCGCCCTCCAGCCGCTCTGGCACGCGGCCGGTTATGCGCTCGGCGCGGCGACCGCGCTTTTGGGCGAGCGGGCGGCGATGGCCTGCACCGTCGCGGTCGAGGAAGTGATCGACGAGCATTACGCCCGCCAGGCGGCGAAGCTCGGCCCCGAGGAGGGCGCGTTCAAGGCGCTGGTCGAGGAGTTCCGCAAGGACGAGCTGGAGCACCGGGACACCGGCCTTGCCCATGGCGCGGAGGAGGCCGGCGGCTATCCGGTGCTGACGGCCGGGATCAAGGCCGCCTCGCGCCTGGCGATCTGGCTCTCGGAGCGGATCTAAGGCCGCTACTCGTCCAGCTCGGAATCCCAGTAGAGGAAGTCGCGCCAGCTCTCATGCAGGAAATTGGGCGGGAAGGAGCGCCCGTTCTCCTGCAGCTCGTAGCTGGTCGGCTGGTGCGGGTTGCGGCGCGGATGCATCGCGGCCTGCGCCGGCAGCCTGTTGCCCTTCCGCAGATTGCAGGTCTGGCAGGCGGTGACGACGTTGGCCCATTGCGTGCGCCCGCCGCGCGAGCGCGGGATCACATGGTCGAAGGTCAGCTCGTGCGCGGGCCGCGCCTCGCCGCAATACTGGCAGGCGAAACGGTCGCGCAGGAACACGTTGAACCGCGTGAAGGCGGGCCGCCGCGAGGTCTCGACATACTCTTTGAGGCTGATGACCGACGGCAGCCGCATCTCGAACGAGGGCGAGCGCACCACCCGGTCATATTCCGAGATGATGTTGACCCGGTCGAGGAACACCGCCTTCACGGCCTCCTGCCAAGGCCAGAGCGACAGCGGAAAATAGCTGAGCGGGCGGAAATCCGCGTTCAGCACCAGGGCAGGGCAGCTTTCGGGAGACAAACCCCTTCCACTCCGTCCAGTGACGCCGGCCGGAGCGGGTTGAACCGCCCCGCTCGTCAATAGATAGATGAGGAAGCTGCATTGCACAAGATGTTGCGGCTGCCGTCACCAAAGCGTCACGTCACGCAACTGTGAACGGCCCGGCCCAGGCAGCGCCTTTCCCAGGCGCGCCGCGGGTTCTAGAATGCGAATCGAATGCGGAGCGCCTTCGCGGCAATCCGCTTGAGGAGGAAGGAGCCCCCCATGCGCGTCCTCGCCATCGCCGTCACCGGTGTGCTGGTCGCAATCGCCGCGGCCCCGGCGCTCGCCGGCCCCGGCTGCGTCGGCTACAAGGCGGCGAAGGTCACCTACCCGGCGACCGCGCTCGAGCCGGCGGCGCCGCAGACGCCGGTGCCCTCCACCGGCTCAGGCGGCTGAGGGCCGGCCGCTCCCGCTCCGCGCCTGGCGCTGGCGCGCGATCTCGCCGTCCAGGCGGCCGGCCAGCCATAGCCCGAACATCCGCAGATCGCTGAACAGCGACCAGAGCGGATAGCGGAAGGTCGCCGGCCGGTTCCGCTCGATGCCGAAATGGGCGACCCAGGCGAAGCCATAGCCCAGGACCGGGACGAGGAGCAGCAGCCAGGGCTGCCGCAGCAGCGCCGCCAGGATCAGGGCCAGGATCGCCCCGCCGGTGCCGAGGAAGTGCAGCCGCCGGGTCTCGGGACGGCTGTGCTCCTCCAGATAGAAGGGCCAGAACTCGGCATATGTCGCGATCCGGCGCGAGCCCTCGGAATGTTGCAAATCCGCCCTCATCGGCGTAAGTCAGACCGCAAATTTCTCGCAGCTTGAAAGGACGGGGTTCACCCCATGGGCTACAGAGTAGCAGTCGTCGGCGGGACGGGGAATGTCGGGCGCGAAATGCTCTCGATCCTCGCCGAGCGCAGCTTCCCGGTCGACGAGGTGATCCCGCTCGCCTCCGAGCGGTCGGCGGGCCAGGAGGTCTCCTTCGGCGAGGACGAGGTCCTCAAGGTTCAGGACCTCGCCAAGTTCGATTTCCGCGGCATCGACATCGTGCTGTCCTCGCCGGGCGCGAAGGTCTCCGCCGTGTTCGCGCCCAAGGCCGCCGCGGCCGGCGCGGTGGTGATCGACAACACCTCCTATTTCCGCATGGACCCGGAGGTGCCGCTGGTCGTGCCGGAGGTCAATCCGGACGCGATCGCCGCCTACGGCAAGCGCAACATCATCGCCAATCCGAACTGCTCGACCATCCAGATGGTGGTCGCGCTGAAGCCCTTGCACGACCTCGCGCGCATCCGCCGCGTGGTGGTGTCGACATACCAGTCCGTCTCCGGCGCGGGCCGCGAGGGCATGGACGAGCTTTTCAACCAGACGCGCGCGATCTACATGAACGCGACGGTCGAGCGCACCAAATTCACCAAGCAGATCGCCTTCAACATCATTCCCCACATCGACGTCTTCATGGAGGACGGCGCGACCAAGGAGGAATGGAAGATGATGGCCGAGACCAAGAAGATCCTGGATCCGGCCATCAAGGTGCATGCGACCTGCGTGCGCGTGCCGGTCTTCATCGGCCATTCCGAGGCGGTGAACGTGCAGTTCGACAAGCCGATCTCGCCCGAGCAGGCGCGCGCCGCGCTGCGCCGGGCGCCGGGCGTGTCGGTGGTCGATCACCGCGCGGACGAAGGCTATGTCACGCCGGTCGAATGCGCGGGCGACGACCTCGTCTATGTCAGCCGCATCCGCTCCGACCCGACGATGGAGAACGGCCTGTCCATGTGGGTCGTCTCCGACAATCTGCGCAAGGGCGCGGCCTTGAACGCGGTGCAGATCGCCGAGCGGCTGGTCCAGGAGCATCTGCGCCAGGCGGCCTGATGGCAGCCGCCATGGGGGACGGGCGGGCGGCATGACGCACGGGGCAGCCGAGCGGGTCGATCAGCCTCTCGGCCCTGCGGCGCCGCATCCGCAGCCCGCCGGGGAAGCGGAGCGCGAGTTCATCCGCGGCCTCGAGCTGCATCGCGCCGAGCAGGTCGACCAGGCCCTCAAGCATTACGCCAAGGCGGCCGCGCTCGATCCGGGCCACGCAATGGCCTGGAACAATATGGGCGTCATCCTGCGACGCCAGGGCAAGCGCAAGGCCGCGGTCGCCTGCTATCGCCGCGCGGTGGCGATGAAGGGGAACGACCCGACCCACCATTCCAATCTCGGAAACGTGCTGCGCGATCTCGGCCTGCTCGAGGAGGCGGAGCGGCACGGGGCGCGCGCGGCCGCGCTCGCACGCGACAATGCCGGCGCGCGCCACAATTACGGGCTGATCCTGCAGGATCTCGGCCGCCATGCCGAAGCGATCGCCGAGTTCGACGAGGCGATCCGGCTGGAGCCGGGCAATGTCAGCTTCCGCTGGGACCGCGCGCTGAACCTGCTCATGCTGGGCGACCTCGCGCGCGGCTTCGCCGAATACGAGGTGCGCTGGAAGCTGCCGCAGAACCCGCCGCCCAACATCGCCGCGCCGGAATGGACCGGGGAGCCGCTGGAGGGGAGGACCATCCTCCTCTGGGCCGAGCAGGGCTTCGGCGACACGCTGCAATTCGTGCGCTATGCGCCTCTGGTGAAAGCACGGGGCGCGGGCCAGGTGATCCTGCTGGCTCAGCCGGCGCTGGCGCGTCTTCTGACCGGCGCGAAGGGCGTCGATTCGGTGGTGACCGAGGGCACTCCTCATCCGCGCTTCGACTGCCACGCGCCGCTCCTGAGCCTGCCGCGCCTGTTCGGCACCACCATCGAGACCATCCCCGCCGATTGCCCCTATCTCAAGGCGCCGAAACCCGGCGCCGCCGCCGCGCTGCGCCGTCACGAACGCGTTCGGCTCCAGGTCGGCATCTGCTGGGCGGGCAAGCCCACGCACAAGAACGACCACAACCGCAGCGCCGGGATCGAGCCGTTCCTCACGCTGATGGACGATCCGGAGATCGCCTTTCACGCGCTCCAGAAGGGCCCGCGCGCGGCCGATCTGGTGACGAGCGGCGCCGCCGCGCTGGTCGAGGATCTGAGCGCTGAGATCGACGATTTCGCCGACACCGCGCGCTACCTGAAGCAGCTCGACCTGGTGATCACGGTCGACACCGCCGTCGCCCATCTCGCCGGCGCGCTCGGCGTGCCGGTCTGGGTCGCACTGCCGACCACCATCGATTGGCGCTGGATGCGCGGGCGCAGCGACAGCCCCTGGTATCCGAGCATGCGGCTGTTCCGCCAGCCGCGCCCGGGCGACTGGGCCGCGGTCTTCGCGGAGATCAAGGCGGCGCTGGAAGCAACGCGCCGCGGGGCCGCCGCTTTGCCGCAAGCGCAGCCGAGCGCGGCCCGCCCGCAGCC
>JAREAF010000086.1 GCA_029240475.1 Rhodospirillales bacterium
CGCCATCATCTGCGCCTCGATGGTGAGCGTGTGCAGGATGTTGTAGACGCGCTCGGCGGCGGCATCGGGATCGAGGCGCTTGCGCAGCTCCGGATCCTGCGTCGCCACGCCGACCGGGCAGCGGCCCGTGTGGCAGTGGTAGCAGTAGCCCGCCTCGACGCCGATCTCGGTCTCGAAATCGGCCTCCGGGATGGCCTTGTTGCAGTTGAGCGCGATCATTGCCGTGGTGCCGATGGCGATCGCGTCGGCGCCGAGCGCCAACGCCTTGGCGACGTCGCCGCCGTTGCGGATGCCGCCGGCATAGACGAGGCTGATCTCGCCGGTCTTGCCGACATCGTCGAGCGCGCGGCGCGCCTGGCGGATCGCGGCGATGCCGGGAACGCCGGTCTCCTCGGTCGCGATATGCGGGCCGGCGCCGGTCGATCCCTCCATCCCGTCGATATAGATGGAATCCGGGTCGCACTTGGCCGCCATGCGCACGTCGTCATAGACGCGCGCCGCGCCGAGCTTCAGCTGGATCGGGATCTCCCAATTGGTGGCCTCGCGGATCTCCTGGATCTTCAGCGCGAGGTCGTCGGGCCCGAGCCAGTCCGGATGGCGCGCCGGCGAGCGCTGGTCGATGCCTGCGGGCAGCGAGCGCATCTCGGCGACCTGGTCCGTCACCTTCTGGCCCATGAGATGGCCGCCGAGGCCGACCTTGCAGCCCTGTCCGATGAAGAACTCGCAGCCGTCGGCCAGCCGCAGATGGTGCGGGTTGAAGCCGTAGCGGGACTGGATGCACTGGTAGAACCATTTCGAGGAGAAGCGGCGCTCGTCGCGCATCATGCCGCCCTCGCCCGAGCAGGTCGCGGTGCCTGCCATCGTCGCGCCGCGCGCCAGCGCCACCTTCGACTCATAGGAGAGCGCGCCGAAGCTCATGCCGGTGATGTAGACCGGGATGTCGAGCACCAGCGGCCGCTTCGCGCGCGGGCCGATCACCGTCTTGGTCTCGCACTTCTCGCGATAGCCTTCGATGACGAAGCGGGTCAGCGTGCCCGGCAGGAAGGTCAGGTCGTCCCAGCTCGGGATCTTCTTGAAGAGCGCCATGCCGCGCATGCGGTAGCGTCCGAGCTCGGCCTTGATGTGGATGTCGTCGATGACGCGCGGGGTGAAGAGATAGTTCTGGCCGAGAATGCTGGTGTTGCGCTTCGGCCCCTTCATCGGCGCGTCCTCGCGGCCGAGCGGAGCTGGTTTCAGATTCGCCATGTCGATGCTGCTCCCTTAGAGGACGATTTTCTTCTCGGTCGGCTCCAGATTGTCATAGTTCCAGAGCTGCTTGCCGGCGACGATCTTCTTGAGGTTGCGCACCCCGTTCGGCGCCTGCATGTCGTACATCTTGAGCTTGCGCTCGAGCCAGGCCGCTTCGAGATCGGTCATCTCCCCAGGCACGGCGTCGACGCCGAGCGATTCGATGTTGCCGCCGACATAGATCGTGCCGTCATACATGGAATCGCCGAGATTCTTGCCCGCGTCGCCGAGCACGATCATGCGGCCGCGCTGCATCATGAAGCCGGAGAAGGCGCCCGTCCTGCCGCCGACGATGATGGTGCCGCCCTTCATGTCGATCCCGGTGCGCGCGCCGACATCGCCGCGGCAGACGAGATCGCCGCCGCGCATCGCCGCGCCGAACGACGAGCCGGCGTTCTTCTCGATGATAACGGTGCCGCTCATCATGTTCTCGGCGCAGGACCAGCCGACGCGGCCCTTGATGCGGATGTTCGGCCCGTCGATCAGCCCGACCCCGAAATAGCCGAGGCTGCCTTCGAAATAGAGCTGCAGCCGGTTGAGGATGCCCACGCCGAGCGAATGCTTGGCCAGGGGATTCTTCACCACGATGGTGCCGTAGCCCTGGCTCATCAGCTCGCGGATCTTCAGGTTGATGCCGCGGGTGTCCATCTCGCGGGCGTCGAATTCCGCCCGCTTGTTGAAGTCCACCTCGAAAGCGTGCGGGTAGGTGAAGCTCTCCTCCTCGGCGGGCGAGAAGAAGATCTGCTGCGTGCGCCCGGCGAGCTGCTCGGTATGCATCCCCATCTCATGGGAGAGGTGCTCGCCCTTCAGCTTTTCCATACGCGGACCTCGCCGTCATAAGGATCGAAGGTGTCGATCTCGGTCGGAAAGATGCTGCGGATCGCCACTTCCTCCGAGGCCATGGCGATGAAGTCATCGCTCTCGTGCAGCACCATCGGCTTGGCCGCCATCGTGTCCTTGGCCATGCCGAGACTGTCGGACGTGGCGACCAGATAGGTGAAGACGCCGTCGAGCTGGTCGATCGAGGCGCGCATCGCGTCCTCCAGCTTCGCGCCCTCGTTCATCGCATCCGCCAGATAGACGGCGATCAGCTCCGAATCGCAGTTCGATACAAAGCGATGGCCCTTGCGCTCCAGCGCGCGGCGGTTGCCCCAGTAGTTGGTGAGCTGCCCGTTATGGACCACCGAAACGTCGGCGAAGGGATAGGCCCAGTAAGGATGCGCGGAGCGGATGTCGACGTCCGATTCCGTGGCCATGCGCGTATGGCCGATCGCATGCGTGCCCTGGAAGCCCGGGATCTTGTACTGCTCGGAAACGCGCTTGGCGTCGCCGAGGTCCTTGATCAGCTCCAGCGCGGTGCCGAGCGAGAGGATCTCCCCGCCCTCGACATCCTCGATATAGTCGGCCAGCTTCCGGCGGTCGCCGTCATAGGCGATCCGGTAGCGATAGGCGTATTCGGTCGCCTGCTCCTCCTGGAGGATCTTGCCGCCGAGCTCGGCGATGCGCCGATCGATCTCGGCCTTGCGGTCCTTGACCTTGTGGTGGATGTCGAAGCCCTTGGCCATGTCCTCCTGCTCCGCCACCTTGAAGCGCAGCACGAGGTCGTTCTTGTTGGCCATTCCATAAAGGGCGTAGCCGGTCGAGTCCGGCCCGCGATGTTTCAGCGACTGCAGCATGCGGGTCATCTCGCGGCCGATGTCGCCGCTCGAGCCCCGATGGATCAGTCCGGCAATGCCGCACATGGACGTCGTTCTCCTTCCCGTCAGTTCAGGGCAGCGCGTCGAGATAGGTGTTCACATCCCACTCGGTGACGGTGGCCAGGAACTTCTCCCATTCGTCGCGCTTGTAGTGCATGAAGACCCGGTACATGTCGCCGGGCATCGCCTCCTTGATCACCTCGTCCTCGGAGAGCGCATCGAGCGCCTCGCCGAGCGAGAGCGGAAGCTTCTTGACCTCTTTGCCGGCCTTGATCGCGGCGTAGATGTTCCGCGATTCCGGCTCGCCCGGATCCATGTTGTTCTGGATCCCGTCGTCGAAAGCCTTGAGGATCGCCGCCGCCATCAGGTACGGGTTCACCATGGAATCGACGGCGCGGTACTCGAACCGGCCGGGCGCGGAGACGCGCAGCCCGCAGGTGCGGTTCTGATACCCCCAGTCCGCATAGACGGGCGCCCAGAAGCCCTGGTCCCATAGCCGCCGGTACGAATTCACCGTCGAGCAGCCGATCGCCGTCAGCGCCGGCAGATGCTCGATGATGCCGCCGATCGATTTGAGGCCGATGGAACCCGGCTTCTTCTCGCCTTTCAAGGGCATGAAGGTGTTCTCGCCGCCCTTCAGGTAAGTGAAGCTGGCCTCCATGCCGGGCAGCTTCTTCTCGTCGAGGCCGCCGGTCACCACCAGCTTCTCCTCATCGCCCCGCCACAACGACAGATTGTGGTGACAGCCGGAGGCCGAGACGCCCATGAAGGGCTTGGTCATGAAGCAGGCGATGAGGTTGTACTCGCGCGCGACCTGGCCGCAGATCTGGCGATAGGTCGCGAGGCGGTCGCAAGTCCGAAGCGCGTCGTCGAACATGAAGTTCAGCTCGAGCTGGCCCGGCGCGTCCTCGTGGTCGCCCTGGATCATGTCGAGGCCCATTGCCTGCGAATACTCGATCACCCGCATGAAGACGGGGCGCAGCGATTCGAACTGATCGATGTGATAGCAATAGGGCTTGCTGAACCCGCCGGCCGGCCTGCCGTCGTCGCCGCGCTTCAGCCACATCATCTCCGGCTCGCAGCCGTGGCGCAGATGCAGCCCGTTGTGGTCCCTGCGGAACTGCTCGTGGATGCGCTTGAGGTTGCCGCGGCAGTCGGAGGTCAGGTATCAGCCCGGATCCTCGTCCTCCTCGCGGTTGCGGAAGCAGGTGCAGAAGACGCGCGCGACGCGCTTGTCCCAGGGCAGCTGGCAGAAGGTCTCCGGATCGGGGATGCCGACCAGCTCGGAAGCCTCAGGCCCGTAGCCGATATATTGCTTGTGGCGGTCGACGAAGAGGTTGGCGGTCGAACCATAGACCAGCTGGAAGCCGCGCTCGGCGACCGTCTCCCAGTGCTCGGCGGGCACGCCCTTGCCGACGATGCGGCCGGTCACGGAGATGAACTGGTAGTAGATGTAGGTGATGCCGAGTTCCTTGATCTTGGCGCGCACTTGCTTGACGAGTTCGGCGCGGCCGTCGGCCTTCACATAGGCTTCAAGTGGTGTCAACGCTGCCTCCCCGGATGTGGTCTCGGCAGCCTATGCATGCCGGACCAGTTTTGTACCAGTTCTGAACCAGGTCCTATACCGAACCAGACTAACCGCTTCTGGCCGGCAAGGAAAGGCTGTTTGTCTGCGAGGTCTTCTGCTTTTCGGGATATTTCCCGGACCAGCTGCGCGGTCGGGCTACACCATCGCGCCTTCTTTTATGGCCTAGTCCGGCACAGGGCTTCGGCGTGGGCGCGGCTTGACAAGCGCCGCGTCATTCGCCTCATTTTTGCAGGAATTCCGCGCGGGCGGCCATGGCCGCTCGCCTGGGGACATTGGGTCTGCTAAGGTGGTTAGCTTTCGGTCCGGATTGGTATAGCAGATGCGCAAGACTGGCCAGAACACAGCTGTCGCTGCCATGTCCGCGCCCGACGCGAGCGAGTCCTCCACCGCCTTTCCCACCATCGCTCCGCGCCGCGGCGCGCATTGGGTCGCCGAGCGGCTGAGGAAGGCGATTCTGCAGGGAGCATACGGGCACGGCCGGCGCATGCCGGCCGAGCGGCAGATCGCGCAGGCGCTGTCGGTCTCGCGCGGCACCGTGCGCGAGGCGCTCAAGCTCCTGCGCGAGGACGGGATGGTCGAGCGCCGGGTCGGCATCGGCACCTTCGTCGCGCCCTCCGGCGGCACCCGGGAGGAGGACGTGGCCGAGCTCACGAGCCCGTTGGAGCTGATGGAGGTGCGCGCGGCGATCGAGCCGCAGATCGTCCGGCTCGTCGTCCTCAATGCCAAGCCGCGCGACATGGCGGGCCTCGCCGAGATGCTGGCGGGGTTGGAGCGCTGCGGCGCCGACCGCGAGGCCTTCAGCGAGTGGGACCAGCGCTTCCACCTGGCCATGGCCGAGGCCACCCACAACCCGCTGATGATCGAGATCTACCGCCAGATCAACCATGTCCGGTCGCACACGCAGTGGCGGGCCATCAAGGACAAGGTGCTGACGCCCGAGCGCATCGCCGCCTACAACCGCGAGCACCGGCAGCTGTTCGAGGCCATCCGCGCGCGCGACGTGGAGGCGGCGCTGGCTTTGGTTTCGGCGCACCTGGATTCCGCCCGCGGCGATCTGTTGCGGAGATAGACGTGGAAAACCTCCTCTCTTTCGAGGGCCGCTGGGCGCCCACCTCAGCATGAGGAGGTTTTCCAAGGTGGCCTTGCCTTAGGCGTCCTTCGGCTCCCCGCCTCCTCATCCTTGTATCTGCGAGCGAAGCGAGCCTCGAAGAATGAGGCGGGGCTTGCGCAGGATGATGGCGAGCCTTGAAGGAGAGGACGCGGGTCCTACTCCTCGAATCTTGGCTCGACGATGATCGAGAGGAACCGGATCGGCAGCTTGATCAGCTCCTCCGGCCCGTGCGGCGCGTCGGCGTCGAAGAACAGGGAATCGCCGGGCCTGAGCCGGTAGGTGCGCGCGCCGTGGCGGTACACGACTTCGCCTTTCAGCATGTAGAGGAACTCCAGCCCCGAATGCTGGAACAGCGGGAACACCTCCGACTGCTCGTCGAGCTGGATGAGATAGGGCTCGACCGAGACGCTCTTATGCACCGAATGGCCGAGGAGGTAGTATTTGTGCCCCGCCCGCGTGCCGCGCCGCTCGATCAGGAGCCCGTGCCCGGCGCGCACGAAGGTGGCGTCCCGCTGCTCCTCGAATTTTCGGAAGAAGGCAGTGACCGGCACGTTCAGCGCCCGGCTCAGGGCCTGCAGCGTCGCCAGCGAGGGCGAGGTCATGCCGTTCTCGATCTTGGAGAGCATGCCCGGGGAGAGGCCGGCGAGCTTCGCCACCTCGACCACGGTCATGTCGAGCTGCTGCCGGAAATGGCGGACCTGACGGCCGATCGCCACTTCCAGCTGGTTGTCCCGGGCTCCGGCCTGCGGCTCGGCGAGGCCGGCATCCTGCTTGCGCGTCGCCATGGCTGATGGAAAACACGCCCGCCCGCCCGTTGCCAAGTTTTTTCGAGAAAGGACCGGCCCGCCGCCCCACGGGGGAAGACGGCGGGCCGGAGAGGACCTAGCCGAAGATCCAGTAGGCGATCAGCGTGACGGCGAGGCCCGCCGCCAGCGTCAGGTAGGGCAGCGCGCCCGCCCGGCGCTCGCTCAGCCCCGAGGGGCCGACCCGAAGGTCCTCGAGCATCTGGGCCGGGAAATGTCCCCGGTCCTGGACATAGTGGCGGAACAGGAAGACCGGGATGATCAGGGCGATGGCGATCACGCCCGCGAGCAAGGTGCCCTGCCCCCACACATTCGCGCCCGCTCCCAACAGGAAGGCGTTGACGAAGGAGAGGACGACGCCCACGCCCAGGAGCCAGGTCGGCGCCCGCCAGGGCCTCGGCACCTCCTTGCTGTCGATGCGGTGCAGCCAGCCGGCGTTCAGGTTGAGGAAGTTGAACACCAGGTAGCAGACGTTCGACACGGCGAGGACGAACACATAGTCCGACATCAGCAGCAGCAGGAGATTGAAGCTGAGATCGGTCCACATCGCCCGCGTCGGCGCGCCGTTCTGGTTGACGTGCGAGAGATAGCGCGGCAGCCAGCCGTCGACGGAGCCCTGGTAGAGCGTGCGCGAGGAACCGGCCATCGCCGTCATGATGGCGAGCATCAGCGCCAGCAGCATCATCAGCACGAGCAGGCCGAACACGAACGAGCCGCCGCCCACCATGCTGGCCATCGCCGCCGCCACGCCGGTTCCGTCATAGATCCCGGGGTCGAGCATCCCGGCGAGGCCGAGAGCGCCCTGGAAGGTGAAGGGCACCAGCGTGTAGACGACGATGCAGAGCAGGCCGGAATAGAGGATCGCCTTGTAGGTGTCGGTCGCCGGATTGCGGAACTCGCTCGTGTAACAGATCGCGGTCTCGAAGGCGTAAGCCGACCAGGCGGCGATGAAGAGCCCGCCGAGGAACAATGTCCAGCCGGGCTTGTCCCAGGCCGCGGTCGCCGCATCGAGGCCCGGCGTGAATGGCGAGAAGCTCTCGCGCACGACGTCGCCGGTGATCAGCGGGACCACGCCGATGATCAAGAGCGGCACGATGACGGCGATGCCGACGATCGTCTGCACCCGTGCGGTGCCCAGGATGCCGCGATGCTGGATCGCAAAGGAGATCAGCATCAGGACTGCGCCGATGAAGAAGGTGGCGTTCAGCCTCAGCGCGAGCCCCTCCTTCAGGAAACCGAGGTCGAGCAGCCGCACTTCGAAGGTGCGGATCGCCGCCTCCGGCGCGAAGAGCGCGTTGAGGATGTAGCCCGCGGCGATCCCGCAGCCGATCGCCAGAACCGGGGTCCAGGCCAGCCAGTTGCACCAGACGGAAAGCGGCGCGATCAGCTTCGAGTAGCGCACCCACGCCGCCGCGCCATAGATGGAGGCGCCGCCCGACTTGTTCGGGAACAGGCCGGCGATCTCGGCATAGGTGAAGGCCTGCAGGAACCCGAAGGTGACGGAGATCGCCCAGACCAGCCAGGAGGGCGAGCCGACCGTGGCGGCGATGCCGCCGATCGAGAAGAGAACGAGCGCCGGAACGCCGCTCGCCACCCAGAACGCGTCTTTCCAGCCGATGGCCCGGTGCAGCCCTTGGCTCTGCGGCGTGCCGCCGGCCTCCTGGACCGTGATGGTGGTCATTGGACGTGAGCCCTCCCTAGCGGTGACGATGTCAGCCTCGTGCGACTTCATCAGCGCGGGGCGTTGGCCGCCCCGGGTTCGCCGTCAACTCGGCGTGTTGGCCGGGACCGCGCCGCGGCGGTAATGCTCCTCGCGGACGCGCGCCCAGCGATAGGCGTCGAGCATGGCCATGGCGTGGACGAAGATCCCGCCCGCGTAACGGCCGAGGAAGGAGTGCTCCGGGGTGGTCAGGTGGTAGGTCACCCAGCCGAGCAGCAGGGTGAAGAAGGCGATCATGGCGCCCCGTTGCGGCTGGTGATTGAGCACCTGCCCCATGCCGGGGAGCAGGGCGGCGATCAACAGAACGAGGCGGGCGTTCATGGGCTTGCGGCCCTCCGCCGGCATCGGCGCCTGGCGCGGCTCAGGCCACGGCACGGCGGCGGTCCGCTGCGTCGGCTGTGTCGCCGAGGAGATCGGCATGGAGCGCCACCGCCCGGTCGAGGAGCGCGCGCACGAGATCGGGATCGACCTGCCCGATGGTGAACTGGATCTCGCGAAAGACGGCGAACTGCGCGCGCTTGGCCTGGTCCACCTGGTAGACCAGGCGCACGCCCTTGGGCGCGACCACCAGCTCCTTCGCTTTCTCGTCGTCGAAGAAGCCGCGGTGGCGGTCCAACAGCTCTTGAGGCGGCAGGGCCTCGGGCCGGTCGGTCCGCAGCATCGCATGCTCCGGCCAATCGGCCGGCAGCGGCAGCCGGTGCTCCAGCGCCGATGACGGCGAGAAGAATTCGATCCCGTGCGGCCGCACCAGGAAGTCGTAGGTCCCGGCGTAGGGCATCCGGTCCTTCACAGTGACGAGGAGCCACAGCACCGGCAGCTTGCGCGGCACCACATGCTCGGCGATCAGCGCGAGCGAGATGTCCCGCCCCTCGTACCGCGCGGTCACGCTC
>JAREAF010000571.1 GCA_029240475.1 Rhodospirillales bacterium
TAGCCGGGGCTGAGGGGGCCTCCCGGAGCCGTCACCGTGGCTCCGGCAACGCCACCGACCACGGCACCAACCGGCCCTCCGACCACCGCGCCAGCGACGACGCCGGTAGCAGTACCCGCGCTCTGCTGGGGCGTCTGGCAGGCCGCAGCACCAAGGCAGATCACGGCGGCCAAAATGAGCTTACGCATTTGCCTCTCCTCAAAAAGACTTGCCAAGCAGCTAACGACCCACGTCCGCCCGAGTTCGTTTGGTTGGTTAAACGCTGGGGTACTGAACCGAAGCGGCAACTTCGGTGGCGCCGAGGGCCATTTCACGGCGGCGGCTCACGTAGCTTCGGTCGGGGCTGTACGCGGCGCGCGCCTCGCGCAACGCGGCTGAACCACTCAGAAAAGCGCGGCAATTAGAGCAGTTGCAACTTTCCTCATCCGTTGTGCAGCCCTGTTCGCCTTCGCGAGCAGGTCATCTATGATGGCTTGCCGGTTTTTGTGCTGTTCCAACTCTTGTTTGGCGACCTCCGCTTGGTAGGCGGAGAGAAGGGCGTCGATGCGTTGGATCACGGCATTCGGCCCGTGAAGCCGATGGCCGTGGAACACTCGTATGGCTTCTCTCCGACTGATACCAAAGAACGCCGCCGCATCGATAAAGCTGTGGCAGCTTGTGAAACCCTGGCTTTGGAACCAGGGGTCGCGGGTCGCGTGGCCGCAGGCACACGAGCGCCAGTTCGTAATGTTAAAATCCCCATACGGAATGCCTGACAAGACCCGCTTCAGCTCTTCAAACGCTTGCACGTTCACGGTGACCTCCATGAGCCCCCACCGCCTGGTGTTTCGGCAGAGCTTACGCGTACCGCATCCGTCCGCAACATCTTAACCGGAGTTGATGGCCCATGCGGGTCCGGCGCGCTACATAGGAGGATACGATCACCACCGCCCCGACGTTGGAACGTTTCGGCTCATGGCGTTTCTGAAGGCGCAAGCGCGACGTCAGACCGATGCGAAACGTCGTGGTGCTATTCCTTTTGATACTGACCGCCGCGCCTTCGCCTGCGGACACGGCTGCGGCAAGGGCTGCTCTTCACGCCGGTAAGGCTGTCGCGCTGATGCGACATGCCTATGCGCCCGGGACAGATTGCCCCGGCTGACCGCTGTTCACGGCCCCGCGTCTGAGGCCTACATCCTTTAAAGAAGCAGTCGTGCGTGGCGTAGATCCGTGAGGCGTGAGAGTTTGATCAAAGCTGCGATTGATGACTACGTGCAGAAGGGCGGCTGAATTACTTTGTCCGGTATGGGAGCGAGGAGAGTTCCTGTCGGTAGCCGGGAGGCTGAGAATGCCCACTGACCCAGGGTTCCAGCGTCTATTGGAGTTGGGGAAACAGCAGGGCGGTCTAACCCCTGACGACCTTCATCATGTCCTGGACGTCGAGCGTCTGAGCACCGACGAGCTCTCAGACATGCTCGTGCGCCTCGAACAGGCGGGCGTTTCGGTTGAGATCGATCCGGCACTCCTCGCACCGGCATCGGGGCGCGCAGACTTAGCTCATCGACCTGATACCGACCTGACCGAAGGTCGCGAACTGCCATTTACCACTCGCTCGCCAAGTGAGCCGCCTACTCTATATATCCGGGAGAAGTCGAAAGCCGCGCCTTCAATGATCCTCTTTCGGCCCGGCTATATGCGTGACAAAGCAGCCTGGGCAGCGGTTGCTGTCGCGCTCGGAATGATCCTTCTGCTGGCCCTCCTCGTGGCGAACATCCTGTAAGACTGTTGCGTCAACTCTCTATTGTCCTTCGCTCTCAAAGGCGTCTTGATTCGCTTTTCCTGCTCGGCTCCCGAACCAGGCGGCAAGCGGTTAGGGTCAGTGAGTCGAGATTCGTCCGTCAGCCTGCTCGACCTGAGCCATTAAGCGCCCGCCATGGTCTGCCTGATCAGGAGCTTGTGGGTACCCTTCATAGCCGCGAGTCACTGCCTGCATGAACTGGGGCTTGTTCCTGAGGTCGATTAGCGCCCGCATTTCGGGTTTTGCCAAGTCCATCACATTAGCATCCCGATATCGACGGCGCGTCTTGCCGTTCCGGGACCACCACACCGGCTGGTCTTCCTCCACCTGAAGCACGATCCGCCCGGTAAGGGCCCTCTCGGATCTCGTCTTCGATCCGGCGCTCTCGGCCGGAGAGCGTACGCTCGCGCGCCTCGCCGCGCGGCTCGCGCTGCCGGAGAAAGACATGCGTAGCGAGCTCGAGCGCATCCACAAGGAATCGGCAAGCGCCCGTGCCCGTCACCTCGCCGGACAGCTGAAGCAGCTCGTCAAGGAAACCTTCTCGGGCGTCTACGGCAACATGAGCGAGCAGACGGAATGGCTCGCCAATCCGCGCTTCGCCGCGCTTGTGTCCGGCAGCGCGTTCCACACGCGCGAGCTCGCGGACGGCAAGCTCGATCTCTTCCTCAACATCCCGATGAAGGTCTTGGAGACGACGCCGGCGCTGGCGCGCTGCATCGTCGGCGCGCTTCTCAACGCCGTCTATGAGGCCGACAGCAGGCTCAAAAGCCGCGTCCTCTTCCTGCTCGACGAGATCGCGCGCCTCGGCTTCATGGCGAGCCTCGCCCGAGCGCGCGATGCCGGACGAAAGTACGGCATCACGCTGGTCATGATCTACCAATCCGAGGGACAGCTCGTTGAACAATGGGGCGAGGAAGGACACGCGGCCTGGTTCGAGAGCGTGACCTGGCGCTCGTACAGTGCCGTCGCCGATGTCGAGCAAGCGCGGGCGATCTCAGAGGCTTGCGGCGAGCACGGCGTGATCGCGACCTCGAAGGGCGACAGCAAGGGCTTGAGCAAGCA
>JAREAF010000572.1 GCA_029240475.1 Rhodospirillales bacterium
CCTTCGCGCCCGAGGGCGGCGAGCCCTACCAGCACGCGGCGGACCGGCTCCGCGACTGGCTGATGTCGCTTGTGGGCCCCGTGATTGCCGTGACGCACGGCATGGCCTGCTGCATTCTCCGGGGCCTCATCCTGGATCTCGGGGGAGACGAGAGCCTCGCGTTGGACCGGCCGCAGGATGCGCTGTTCCGGGCAGGCCGCGGAGGAGTCGAAAGGCTCGCTTACGCCGCCTAGCTCGACTGGCCGTTCTTGAAGGCCTCGACCTTCTCCTTCAGCTCGACATATTCCTCGCAGGCGTTGCAGGCGGTGGAGAGCACCTTCAGGCGCTCCTCCGCCTTGTCGAGCTGCTTCAGCTCCAGATAGAGCTCGCCCAGATACTCGTTGGCGCCGCGATGCTTGGGGTCGACCGCGAGCGCCTGCTGGTAATAGCCCAGCGCCTGGTCGGTGTGGCCCAGCTTGCGGTGGCTGAAGCCCAGATAGTTCAGCGCGTCGGCGTTCTTGGGATCTTTGCTCAGCGCCTTCTCGAGCAGCGGGATCGCCGCCTCGTAATCCTCCTTCTTGACCTTCTTGCGGGCCTTGGCCAGCTCCTCGGCCCCGGGTTTCGAGGCCTCGGTTCCGGAGCCGCCCGAGGTGTCACCCGACGACGCATCATCGCCTCCGCCGAACGCCAGCGCCGGAACCGGCGCCGGCATCGCAGCCAGAGAAAGGGCGAGCAGGGCGGCGATTCGAAGGGGTGCACTCATGACGGCATGTCCAAGCAGGTTCTACCCGTGCCTGCATACTAGCAGCCGAGCGGTTTGGATGCAGCGAGCATTCGCCGGCGCCTCAGCCGTAGCGCTCCTCCTTCCAGGGGTCGGCCCCGTTGTGGTAGCCGCGCACCTCCCAAAAGCCCTTGCGGTCCTCGGGCGCGAACTCGATCCGCTTGACCCACTTCGCGCTCTTCCAGAAATAGAGCTTCGGCACCACCACCCGCACCGGGCCGCCATGCTCGGCCGCCAGCGGCTGACCTTCCCATTTGGCCGCGAGCAGGACGCCCTCTTCGTCGAAGGCCTTCAGCGGCAGGTTGGTCGTGTAGCCGTCATGGGCGTGGAAGATGATGTGGCGGGCCTCCGGCAGCGGCTCTGCGAGCGCCAGCAGATGGCGCGCGGAGACGCCCTCCCATTTGTTGTCGTAGCGCGACCAGGCGGTGACGCAATGGATGTCGCTGACCGAGCGGACCTGCGGCTGCGCCTGGAAATCCGCCCAGCCCCAGGAGAGCGGGTTCTCCACCAGCCCGTCCACGGTCAGCCGCCAGCTCTCCAGAGCGACCTTGGGCTTGATCCCGAGATCCAGCACGGGCCAGTTCTGCACCAGGCGTTGACCTGGCGGCAGGCGGTCGGCGGCGGGATCGGCCGTCTCGCCGGTCAGCAGCCGGCCTTCGCGGGCCCATTTCTGCTTGCTCTCGACCAGCTTCTCCTTGATGCGGCCGACAAGGCGCGGCTCTTTCTCGTCCATGAGGCTCCTCCTCGACCGTCAGAAGATGGGGGCGCCGCCGCTTTCGGAAAAGCGCGGGAGCTTTCACGCCTGCTTCACATCGCCGCGAAGCCGCGCGGCGTCCGCTTCGGGCGGCGAGGAGAGGATGGAGACGCCCGAGGCCTTCTCGAACCCGCCGCCCGGGACGGTGCGCGGCAGGATCCGCACGCACCAGCCGGCGAAGGGCATGCGCCGGTTCGCCCGCGACATGGTCCACCAGATCAGATTGTAGGATGGGTCGCCGGCCCTCTCCCGCAGCCGGATCAGGCAATCCCGCAGCAGATCGGACAAGGGGCCGATCTCCCAGGGGTCGAGATCGAACGGATCGGCGCTCCAGCGCAGCGGCTGGATGCGCAGCTCGCACGGCGCTTCCGGCGCATACGGGACGTAGGCCGCGTATTGGCCGTTCTCGGCGACGAGGCGCCGGCCGTCCTCCCGCTCGGCCGCGAGCGCGGCCTCGAAGGGATTGCGCCCGGTCTCGGCACGCAGGCGCTCCAGCCATGCTTCCCGCCGCGCCATCTCGCTGGGAACGAACGGCAAGGCCATGATCTGGCCATGTCCGTGCACCAGCGAGGAGCCCGCTCCGGCGCCCTGATTGCGGAAAGCGAACAGGGCAGCGACCTCCCGGTCGCGGGTCAGCTGGCGCATGCGCGCGAAGGTGATCTCCACCACGGCGCGGAACTCGGATGGGTCCATGTCGGTCAGGTCGCGATCGTGCCGCGGCGTCTCGATCACGACCTCGTGGCGCCCCTGCGCGGGCTGCCCCTCCGTCGCCTGTGAGGCGTCCGGAGAGAGCGCGGGGAAGGCGTTGGCCACGATGCGCGCGCGCCAGCCCCCTTGCGCGAGGTCCGGCAGGACGAGGATCGCCGTTGCGCGCTCGCTGGAGCCGCCGGGGCAGAACGGGCAGTTCGGGTCGTGCCGGGGCAGCTCATCGGGACGCGGCGGGATTGCCACGCGCGCGCGGTCGCGCGGCCGGCCCTGCCGGTGCGGCGCCACGATCGTGGAGAGCCCGCTCAGCGGGTCGAGGCGCAGCTCGCTCTTCGCCATCGGCTCCTCGACCCGTTATGCTCTCGCGCCATGATCGATTTCGGCCGCACGGCGGAGGATTTTGCCACCCACCGGGCCGGCTTCCCGGAGGCTCTCTTCGACCGGCTCGCCGCGCTCGGCATGAGGATGGAGGGCGCGGCCGTGCTGGACCTCGGCACCGGCACCGGCACGCTGGCGCGCGGCTTCGCCCGCCGCGGCGCGCGCGTGACCGGCCTCGATCCCGCGGCCCCGCTGCTGGAGCAGGCGCGCAAGCTCGACGAGAAGGCCGGCGTCCG
>JAREAF010000573.1 GCA_029240475.1 Rhodospirillales bacterium
TATGCCGCTGAGTGAGGCCGCCCACGCCGTCCATGCCGTTCGGCAGGAGCTGCCCATGCCAGTGGACGGCCGTGTTCTCGGGCAGCTTGTTTGTCACGAAGATCCGGACCTTGTCGCCCTCGACTCCTTCGATCGTCGGACCGGGGGACTGGCCGTTGTAGCCCCACAGGTGCGCCTTCATGCCCGGAGCCAGCTCGCGGACCACTGGCTCGGCGACGAGGTGGAACTCCTTCCAGTCTCCGTTCATGCGCCAGGGCAGGGTCCAGCCGTTCAGCGTCACGACCGGCTGATAGTCCGGCCCCACGTTCGGATAGAGCGGCGCCTGCATCGTCGCCTCTGTCATAATCGGCGCCTCGGGCAGGCTCGCCGCCTGAACGCGCCCACTCACCATCGAGGCGCCCGCCAGCACCAGGCCGCCGGCCTCAAGGAAGCCTCTTCGCGAAATCTTCGTCACCATCTCTCTCCTGCAGTTAGTGTGCGCCGGTATCGCCACCCGCCGCGGCTGCCGATCCGCCGCTCATTTCCGCACCAGTTCCGGCGCCGCCGCCCACGAGCGCGGCTTTGAGGTCCGTCGCGGCAATCCAGAAGTCCCGCCGCGCGTTGATTGCATCGATGTTCGAAAGGATGCGCGCGCGCGCGTCGACGATGAGCCGCGTCACGTCGACCAGCATGCCACTGTAGTGCAGCAGGGTTTCGTCCTGGATGGTCCGGCGAAGCGGCAGGACGCGGCTCTGATAGTAGCGCGCGAGATCATAGTTGCCGCGGTAGCGCAGGTAGGCTTCTCGGATTTCAGAGCGTGCGTTCACGGCGCGCTCGGCAAGGCGGTTTGCGGCTGCCATGTAGGTCTCTTGTGCATTGCGGACGCTGGTCTGGCCGAAGTCATAGATTGGGATTTCGAGATCGACCTCGAGACCGCGCTTTCGAGCCTTCTCCCGCTCGATCTCAAGTTCGCTGTGCTCGTCGAGCCTGATCGACTTCGTGCGCTCGTACTTGCTGATCCCCGCGAGCTCGACGTCGGTGACGAACCGGGTCGCGTTCGCCAAACCAAAGTGGCCGGCGACCGCCCTCAGATCGTAGCGCAACGCCTCCACGTCGACGCGCCGGCGCATCGCCTCTCGTTCGAGGTCTTGTGCGCCCGCCAACTGGCCCGGAAGCGCTGGCAGGCTGGCGGGAAGGCGGAAGTCGATATCCCGACCCCACAGCCCAAGTTGGCGGATGAGACGCTCCCGCTCGATCCGCTGCTGGATGCGAGCCCGGGCGAGCTGCGCTCCAAGCTCGGTGTAGAAGGCGTGCTCGCGTGCCTGTTCAAGTTTGTTGAGGGCACCCGTCTCCCCGAGCTGCTTCGCGAGCTCGGAGGCCGATTCGGCCGTGGCGAGAGCCTGCTGGAGAAACGCGACCTGCTGATTGGCCGCGACCGTCCGGTAGTATTGCCGGCGGGCGTCGGCCGCCAGGCGCAGCACCGCCTCGGCGGTGCGGAACTGAGCCGCCCGGAAGCGCTGCTCGGCAATCGCTGCCCGCTGGGGAAGCGTCGCAAGCTCGAACAGGCCGATGAGGATCTGGCGCTCGATCTCCAGTTCGAAGCTTCCGGCGAGACGGGACGCAGAAAATCGAGGGGAGGGCGGCAGGGTCGCCTTGACGTAAACCGCCTCCGCGACGCCGAGCTCGTTGAATGCGGCCTGTAGGCCACGGTTCTTCAGAATGGCGATCTGGACCGCGCTGTCCGCCGTGAGCGGCCGTCGCAACAGCGCCTCCGCGCGCTCCTGCGCGGTGGAGGCGACAGCTTCGTCCGTCACCTTCACCACATCTTTCGCAAGTTCCGCCCGCGTGATGCCGATTGCAGGCCCAAGACCCTGGTCGGGCGTAAAGCTCGCGCAGCCGCCTAGCGCGAGCGCGGCCGCCACTGTGAGCGAGGGAGAGAGCCTCGTGTTCATCGACCGCGCCTCGCGCCTTCGGAACTCGGCTGGCCGGAGCCTGGCGCCACCTGGCGGTTAAGCTCGCGCCAGTCTCGCGGTCCCAGGGGTTGGTAATCCTTCACGCCGGCTGTGACCGTGGCGTAACGCGGACCGGGCGACGGGATCGCAGGATCGGCGGCCGCGACGAGGTAGCTTGGCGTTGCAGGAACGCATGCGGCCAGCGCCGCCGCGAGCGCTGCGACAATGAAGATCGGGTTCATGATACCGTCTCGGATGGCCGAAGCCGTGTTCGAGCCAAGCTCGCGCGCCGCCGCTCAGGGGAGCGGACGCGCCGGTTCGTGCGGGCCCAAAAGCCCGCGCTCGACTCAGACGGTTCTTGGAGGTCTATCGAGGCGGAAGAAGAACTCGCCCCTCACCTGTTCGTCACCAAGGCGAACGACGGTCCTGCCGAACGAGGCCGGGGTGGCCACGACGACAGAAGCCGTGAGCGCCATGGCGTGGCACGCGCCCATGTCGCAGCAGCCTGGCGCGGGGTGCCCTGAACCGTGCTCGTCCTCGGAGCAGTCATGGGCGCCGGATGCGGCTTCGGTTGTCGCGTGGTGGGAGATCTCGGGATGGTGGCCGTGCTGCGCGCCTGCGGCGACCTTCTGATGGTGGCCGCCGAGCCCCAGCGCCCGCGCTCCTGAAAGCGGGAAAACCGCCAGAGCCACCGCAAAAAGGGCGACCATGAACCGGCTCAGGTGCAACAGGCTGCTCCGAATTATCGGACTCGCGTTTGCCACAAAAGCTTCATTCCGGCAACGGAGCGGGCCTCAACGGCAGGGGAATCGCATTTGGGATTGTGCGGAGTGTGGGTGATGGATTCTGAGGGCGTCTCCAAGGTTGGAGACGCTCGATGGGCTTGTTTCTGGACTGCT
>JAREAF010000574.1 GCA_029240475.1 Rhodospirillales bacterium
CCGCATCGGTATCGATGGCGTGCTGCATCGCGCGCCGCACCTTGGGGTCCTGGAAGGTCGGGTGCTCGACATTCATCCCGATCCAGACATAGGCCAGCGAGGGCGCCTCCTGCAGCTTCGAATTGGCGGGAGGGCTGTCCTTGAACCGTGACATCGAGCTCAGGGACACGCCCGTATAGTCCACGTCGCCCGCCTCGAACGCGATCTCGGCGGTCTTTTCGTCCTCGATGGGGAAGATGTGGATTTCGTCAAAGTAGGTCTGCGCACCCTTGTAGGCCGGGTTGCGGGCCAGCACGGTACGCTGCTTGGGCACCCATTCCTTGATGATGTAGGGCCCGGACGCGGCGGGGATTTCGGTCGTGAACTTGCCCCCGGCCTTCTCGACCGCCGCCTTGCAGACGATCTTGCCTGAGCCTTCCGGGAGCGTCGAAGTCCAGAGCGGCGCGAAATACTCCTTGAGGATGATCGTGCCGTTGTATTTGTCCGTGACCTCCACCCGGTCCAGGACGGCGAAGTCGTCCTTGTAGGGAGATTCGTTCTTCGGATCGGCGATGCGCTCGTAGGAGTATTTGACGTCCTCGGCCGTCAGCTCGCCGAAGTCGCCGGACCACATGATGCCGGGCCTCAAGCGGAACTTGATGTGGGTGTCGTCGACCTGTTCGATGGCTTCGGCGGCGTCGAGCTCCCACTCCCATTTGTCGCCGGCCTTCCACTTGATCAGGTTGTGCAGCGCGCAGTCGGTGATGTGGTCCTCGGGCGCGCTCTTGCGGTTGATCGGATCGAGCACCTGGAGATCGGAGTAGGACCGAACCTTCAGTATCTTGCCTTCCGCGCCCCAGCTCCAGCGCGGCCCCAGCGCCAGCGCGGAGGCGATTGCGCCGGTTCCCGCCAGCACCCGCCGGCGGCTCAGGTGAATACGATGCATCTCGATGGTCTCCCTTCCCCGGGTCGCGGCAGCGCCCGGATTATGTTCCCTGTAGCGCGAGTTTACGCCGGAAAGGCCGGCCTGTCGCAATATCGCTTTCGACAGAGAGAGGCTGGCGTGCCGGAGCTTGCCGCCTAGGGGCCGCCCAGAGGCAGAAACAATCGGACCCCAATATTCAGCTCCGGCTTCAGCCCATTCAGGACCAAGGCGCTTCCGGCGCTGAGGCTTCCGTCCTCGCCGAAGGGGCGGCTGACCGCGATCTGGAGCACCTTGAACTCCCGCTGGCCGCGGCGCTTGTCCTTGGAGAGCACGTCCACGATCAGCGCGGTGCTGAAGCCCAGCGGCTGATCGAAGGCGAAGACCGCCGTGTACCTCTTTCGGAGATCGCCGAACAGCCGGTCGCCGGGCTGATCGTCGTTGTCCTGCTCCTGATCGATGGCGAAGCCCAGGACCACGGAGCCGTTTTCGCTCGACCACAAGGCCGCGGCGATGGCCGGCTGCGGAGGTTCGGCGCTCCAGTCGGCCAAGTAGGGATCGGCCTCTGCGACGATCGGAATGCGCGGTATGGCCAGCTGCAAGGGTCTGGCGCCGGGATGCGTCCCGGGCAGGGCCGACCAGGGCAGGACGTCTGCCCCCATCATTTCCAGCTCAGCGGCGGGCGCTGGAGCCGCGCTCGCTACGATTGCGACGAAGAGGAGCCACGTCCAAGGCCAAGGCCTGCCTGGACGACCGCGCGATTCCGGGGCGCCGCGCGCCGCGCCGAGGATAACCATTCCGCCTACCCGCATCGCCACCATCCCGAACCAGGGATGCAGCCCCAAATCCCTAACGCTGGAGGGGTTGGCCTTGTTCTTGGCTCCTTTCGGCTCGTTCAGACGCTCTTCCGGCCTTCCGGCGGTGCGGGAAGGGCTACTGGGGGCTCGGCTAGACCGCGGCGGCGTGGCGCCTGCCGCCCTGGTGCAGATAGGCGTCGAACAGGGCAGCGACCGTTCGAACCAGCGGCCTGGCGTCATCCGGGATCACCAGCATGTCTTTTTCGCGGTGCACCAAACCGTCCGCCAGGAGCCGTGCGAGGCCGTGCCGGTCCAGGACCAGCTCTTCAGCGCCCTCCAGCCGGAAATCGCACATCAGCCGCTCGATGACGGCCGCGCGCAGCTCGTCCTCGGCGGTCAGCCGGCAGCCCTTCGCCGTGGCCAGCTGGCCTTGCCCGATCCGCTTTGCATAGGTGCCGAGCACGACGGCATTCTGAACATAGCCCTGCGGAAGGCGCCCGATCGCCGAGGCTCCGAAGCCCAGCAGCACCGGGCAATCATCGGCCGTGTAGCCCTGAAAGTTCCGATGCAGCCGTCCTTGCGCAGCGGCCCGAGCCAGGGCGTCCTCGGACCGGGCATAATGGTCGAAGCCGATGGCGACATAACCGGCGGCACAGAGAAGCTCAGAAATCGCGCGACTTTGCGACCAGCGTTCCTGCGCACCGGGAAGGGCCGCCGCATCGATCTTTTTCTGGTGGGGCTTGAATCCGGGCACATGCGCATAGCCGAACACGGCGAAGCGGTCCGGCTGCAGGGTCAAGGCCTGCCGCACGGTCTCCACACAGGAGGCGACCGTCTGGTGCGGAAGGCCGTAGATCAGGTCGAGATTGATCGCGGTCACGCCCGCCGAACGGAGCCGGTCGACGGCCCGTGCGGTCTCGCCGAAGCTCTGCACGCGGTTGACGGCGCGCTGGACGGCCGGGTCGAAGCTCTGCACGCCGAGGCTGGCCCGGGTCACCCCTGCCCCGCCCAATGCGGCCGCCATCTCCGCCGTGAGGGTGCGCGGGTCGATTTCGACGGCGATCTCGGCATTCGGCTCGAACTCGAACTGCGCACGAAGATGGTCCAGCAGCCCCGTCAGCTCGCCGG
>JAREAF010000575.1 GCA_029240475.1 Rhodospirillales bacterium
GGTCTTGGGAAGGTCCAGCGAAATGAAGTAGAAGATCTGGGAGACCAGGGCCACAAAGAAGATGATGACCTGATCGGTCTTGCTGTGGATCAGGATGTAGCGGAACAGGTTGCGTTCCATGACCCCGCCTGGGCGCGCGGGCGGCGGTCCCGCCCCATGGCCCCCCTTGAGCGGGCGGAACTTTACCCGAACATCGGCGATCCGGGCAACGAGGCCGCCCGCCCCCCGCATTTGTCCGCTTTGGCGGGTGGGGGGCCTGTGCCATAGTTCGGCCCCTGGGGGCTTCTTAACGGTCCGCCGGGATGAGCAAGCGTGCGCCGCGGATACTGATCTACAGTCACGACAGCTTCGGCCTCGGGCATCTGCGCCGCTGCCGGGCCATCGCGCATGCGCTTGTCGAGACCAACAAGGACCTGCAGGTCCTGATCCTTTCCGGCTCGCCGATCATCGGCAATTTCGACTTCCGCAGCCGCGTCGATTTCATCCGCGTGCCGGGCGTCATCAAGCTGAGGAACGGCGAGTACACCGCGCTCAACCTGCATATCGATACCGAGCAGGTCCTGGAGATGCGCGCATCGATCATGCGCCACACCGCCGAGATCTTCGATCCGGACCTGTTCATCGTCGACAAGGAGCCGCTCGGCCTGCGCGGCGACGTGCGAGACACGCTGCTGGACCTGAAGGCCCGCGGCGTGCCCTGCGTCCTCGGCCTGCGCGACATCATGGACGAGCCGAGCCTGCTGGCGCCCGAATGGGAGCGCAAGAACGCGGTTGCGGCGCTGCGCGACCTCTATGACGAGATCTGGGTGTATGGGCTGCCGCAGATCTGCGAGCCCTTGGCCGGCATCGACCTGCCGAAGTCCGTGCGCCGGAAGATCTATTACACGGGCTATCTCAAGCGCACCCTGCCGAAGCTGCATATCCCGCCGACCCCGCTCTTCAAGATCGCCGATCCTTTCATCCTCGTCACCACGGGCGGGGGCGGCGACGGCGAGACGGTGATCGACTGGGTGCTGCAGGCTTACGAGAACGACCGGCGGCTGCCTTATCCTGCGCTGCTCGTGCTCGGCCCCTTCATGCAATCCGAGCGCCAAGCCGAGTTCCTGACGCGGGCCTCGCGCCTGAAGATGGTCGAGGCGATCACCTTCGACGCCCAGCTCGAGCATCTGATGGCGCGCTCGGTGGGCGTCGTGGCCATGGGCGGCTACAACACCTTCTGCGAGATCCTGTCCTTCGACAAGCCGGCGCTGATCCTGCCGCGCACCCAGCCCCGCATGGAGCAGTTCATCCGCGCCGAGCGCGCGCGGGAGCTGGGGCTGGTGCGGGTGCTGCACCAGGATGCTCTGCACGACGCGAAGACCATAGCGACGGCGCTGCGCGATCTGCCGCAGCAGCCCCCGCCCTCCGCCGTCGTCGTCCCCGGCCTGCTCGACGGGTTGCCGAATGTCGACCGGCTGGTGGCGCGGCTCTTGGCGCGCGGGCGCCGCCCCGCCCTGAGGGTCGCCGGAGGCCGTCAGCGCTGACCCCAGCCATGGGCCGCGCGGTCGGGTTCGTGCTGAAGGGCTATCCGCGCCTGTCCGAGACCTTCATCGCCCAGGAGATCCTCGCGCTCGAGCGGCGCGGGCTGGATATCCGGATCATCTCGCTGCGCCATCCGACCGACGCCAAGCGGCACGCCGTCCATGACGAGATCCGCGCGCCCGTCTCCTACCTGCCGGAATATCTCTATCAGGAGCCTTGGCGCGTGCTGCGCGCCTGGACGAGGGTGCGGCGTTGGCCCGGTTATCGCGCGGCGTGGCGCGCCTGGCTCAAGGATCTCCGCCGCGACTTCACGCCCAATCGCGGCCGCAGGTTCGGCCAGGCGCTGGTGCTCGCGCACGAGCTGCCGGCCGAGGTGGGCGCGCTGCATGCGCATTTCCTGCACACGCCGGCCTCGGTGGCCCGCTACGCCGGCTTGATGCACGGGCTGCCCTGGAGCTTCTCGGCGCATGCCAAGGACATCTGGACCACGCCCGAATGGGAGAAGAGGGAGAAGCTCAACGAGGCGCGCTGGGGCGTGACCTGCACCGCCTCGGGCGCAGCGCACCTCAAGTCGCTCGCTCCGCGCGCGGATCTCGAGCTGGTCTATCACGGTCTCGATCTGGGGCGCTTTCCCCCCATCCAGCGGGCGCTTTCGCCGCGCGACGGGCGCGATCCCCAGGACCCGGTCCGGCTGCTCTCCGTCGGACGCATGGTCGAGAAGAAGGGCGCGGACGTGCTGATCGAGGCGCTCGCCCTTCTTCCCAAGCAGCTGGAGTGGCGGCTGGAGCATGTGGGCGGGGGCCCGCTCTCCGCTCCCATGAAGAAGCTGGCCCAGAGCCGCGGCATCGCCGACCGCATCCGCTGGCTGGGGCCGCTGACCCAGGCGGAGGTGCTGGAGCGCTACCGCGCGGCGGACCTGTTCGTGCTGGCCAGCCGCATCGCCGCCGACGGGGATCGCGACGGGCTGCCCAATGTGCTGATGGAAGCGCAGAGCCAATGTCTCGCCGTGCTGGCGACCGACGTCTCCGCCATTCCGGAGCTGATCGAGGACGGGACCACCGGCCGCCTCGTCGCGCCGGAGGACCCGCGAGCGCTGGCCGCCGCGCTTGCGCAGTTGATCGGCGACCCCGCGCTGCGCGCGCGGCTCGGGCGGGCCGGGCAGGACCGAGTGCGCAGCCGCTTCTCGATGGAAGCGGGAATCGCGAGCCTGGGCGCGCGGTTCGGGATCGCCGCCGATTCGGCCAGCGCGGCCGCGGGCGGCGGCTGAATGCGGGTCGCCTTCTATGCTCCGCTGAAGCCGCCGG
>JAREAF010000576.1 GCA_029240475.1 Rhodospirillales bacterium
CCTCGGGCGGCACCTCCTGGTAGCCGAACGAGGCGGCGAGCCGGCGGCGCGCGTGGTCGACGGGATCGGTCATGACGGGCGCCTTCATGCAAGCCGCCGCGCGCGAGCCGCGGCAGGGCGGGGACCGCTGGCGTTGTAGGCAAGCGCAGGAACCGGGACAAGCGCGCGGGAGGGGGCATGCCCGAGCTGCCGGAGGTCGAGACGGTGATGCGCGGGCTCGCAGCGCGGCTCACGGCGCGCCGCATCACCGCGCTCGAGCAGCGCCGCCCCGACCTGCGCTTTCCCCTGCCGACGGGCCTCGCCGCGCGGCTGGTCGGCCGGCAGCTGCTGGGCTTCGGGCGGCGCGCCAAGTACATCCTGGCGGCGCTCGACGACAGCCACACGCTGCTCTTGCACCTCGGCATGTCGGGCCGCCTGGTGCTCGACGGCCCGCCCGCCGGCGCGCACGAGCATCTGACCTTCGGCTTCGACGACGGCACCGTCCTGCGCTTCGTCGACCCGCGCCGCTTCGGCATGCTGGATCTGACCCCGAGCGCCCGACTGGCCGAGCATCCGCGCCTGAGCGGGCTCGGCCTCGAACCGCTCGCGGAGAGCTTCACCGGGCCGGCGCTCGCCGGGGTGCTGCAAGGCCGCCTGAGCCCGCTCAAGATCGCGCTGATGGACCAGCGCCTGGTGGTCGGCGTCGGCAACATCTACGCCAGCGAGAGCCTGCACCGCGCCGGCCTGTCGCCCCGGCGCATGGCGGGCGGGCTGCGCCCGGTCCAGGCGGCGCGGCTCGCGACGGCGATCCGCGCGGTGCTCGAGGAGGCGATCGCGGCCGGCGGCTCGAGCCTGCGCGACTACGTCCAGGCGAGCGGCGTGCTGGGCTTCTACCAGGATCGCTTCGCGGTCTACGGTCGCGCGGGCCTGCCGTGCCCGCGCTGCCAGCGGCCGATCAAGAAGCTCGTCCAGGCGCAGCGCGCGACCTTCTGGTGCAGCCGCTGCCAGCGCTGAGGCTGGCCAAATCAGCTCTGGACGCCCATATGCGGCTGGCATAATAGCGGGCGCTTCGGCCAGCCGGCCGCCAGGGCCGGTCGCGGCGACCGCCAGCGCCAGCCGGCTTCCACCCGCAAGGACAGTGATTCGCAAGGAGCAGAGCAGCATGGCGTACGAGACCATCCTGGTCGAGGTCCGCGGGCCGGTCGCGCTGATCACGCTCAATCGGCCGAAGGCGCTGAACGCGTTGAACGCGCAGCTGATCGGCGAGCTCAACCAGGCGCTCGACGGCTACGAGGCCAATCCCGAGATCGCGGTGGTGGTGCTGACCGGCTCCGAGCGGGCGTTCGCCGCCGGCGCCGACATCAAGGAGATGCAGGACAAGGACTTCATGGCGGCCTATCAGAGCGACTTCATCGCGCCCTGGCAGAAGGTCGCGCAGCGCAAGAAGCCGATCATCGCCGCGGTCGCCGGCTATGCGCTCGGCGGCGGCTGCGAGCTGGCGATGATGTGCGACGTGATCCTCGCCGCCGACAACGCGAGGTTCGGCCAGCCGGAGATCAACCTCGGCACGCTGCCCGGCGCTGGCGGCACGCAGCGGCTGACCCGCGCGGTCGGCAAGTCCAAGGCGATGGAGATGATCCTGACCGGGCGCATGATGGACGCCGAGGAGGCCGAGCGCTCGAACCTCGTGGCGCGCGTCGTGCCGCAGGCCGATCTGCTCGATGAGGCCATGAAGCTCGCCCAGACCATTGCCGAGAAATCGCAGCCGATCGTGGCGATGGCCAAGGAGGCGGTGAACGTCGCCTTTGAGACCTCGCTGCAGGAGGGGATTCGGTTCGAGCGTCGTGTCTTTTATGCAACGTTCGCGAGCGAAGATCGCAAGGAAGGCATGCAGGCGTTCGTCGAGAAGCGCACCCCGGATTTCAACCAACGCTGAGCGCGAGGCGCGGCTGCGCGATTGACGCGATGCCCGCGCGGCGCTATAGCGACAGCTCGCAAAACCCAGGGAAACGAACGCACTCCGTATGGCGCATCACCGTTCCGCGAAGAAGCGAATCCGACAGACGATCCGGCGAACCGAGGTCAACCGGGGGCGCAGGAGCCGGGTCCGGACGTTCATCAAAAGGGTTGAGATGGCGGTCGCCGGGGGTGATGCCGAAGAGGCACGCAAGGCACTACAGCTGGCCGAGCCGGAAATCCGCCGCGCAGTGACCAAGCGGGTCCTCAAACTGAACACCGCGTCGCGGCGCATCTCGCGCCTTTCGAAAAAAGTGAACAGCCTGGCGGCGCCTGCTCCTTAGGCGCGAAATTGCCGGGCCGCGAGTCGGGGCCCAGGCATTGCTTGCGGGAAGGCGCGCCGAACTGTGGCCCGTTGGAACATTTTGCGGGTAATTGACAGAAATTACTAAGACAGAAATGGTTGATCTAACGAATGAACTAACAATTACTTTTCAACTGGAAGGCGATATTTAGCGTTCTCCTTTCGATCACCTTGCCATGGCGAGCGGCGCGCATTATCGTGCATGACAAGAGCTGAGCATCCCGCGTTCCGCTTCGACAATAGAGCGTCTTTCGGCTTGCCGGGCGATACTTGGCGATCAGCTGGGGATCTTCGTGTCCTGGGTATGAATATTTCGCAGTCTCAAGGTCCATGCCTGCGTTCCCACGCGTATGCACGGCTGGGTCGTCGACAGCAGCCTGAGGTCCCCATGAACCTCCAACCGCAGAGCGCCAACCCGGAGCTGGACCAGCAATGGTCCCAGGTCCACGGCATGCTGCGGGCGGA
>JAREAF010000577.1 GCA_029240475.1 Rhodospirillales bacterium
ATATCCGTTCTCCGGATCGATGATTCCAAGAAACATTGACTATTATCTCCGGCGGACCTCGCACGGCTCGACGCTCAGCGGAATCGTCCATGCGTGGGTCCTTTCACGCTCGTGCCGGCCACGCTCATGGGAACAGTTCCGGGACGGGCTCCGCAGCGACATCGGCGACCTCCAGGGGGGGACCACCGCGGAAGGAATCCATCTCGGGGCTATGGCCGGCACGGTCGATCTGCTGCAGCGCTGTTACACGGGCCTCGAGCTGCGCGGGAGCGAGCTTCGGCTCAACCCCTCCTTACCCGACGAGCTGAAGCAGCTGAGCTTCCAACTCCGTTACCGTCGGCACACCCTGCAGGTCGACATTGCCGAACAAGTCTTCACGGTAACGAGCGATCCGGCTGCTCCGGAGCCGATCACGGTTGTTCTGAAAGACGAGGTTCACTCCTTGCGCCCGGGCGAGCGCGTGCGCTTCGGCTTGTAGCCCCTCGAACACCCGAGGAGCGCTAAAGAACGGAGACCCCCGACATGAAACAGACCAGCTCATCCCGAACGCGATCCCGCTCCGCGGCCGAAGGGCCTCGCCCACAGCAAAGAGCGGCGCCCGACATCGTCGCATGGTTCGAAACTCTCGGGGTTGGCGACGTGCCGCGGGTCGGCGGCAAGAATGCTTCGCTTGGCGAGATGGTGCGCACGCTCAAAGCGAAGGGGGTGCGCGTCCCCGATGGCTTCGCCACCACGGCCGCTGCCTATTGGGAGTACGTCGAGGCGAACGCCATCAGGCCGGAGATGCGAGCCCGCCTCGACTCCTTGAAGGCTGGCCAAGACTCCCTGCACGAGGTCGGGGCGGCCATCCGCCAGCTGTTCCTGGACGGCGAGTTCCCTGAGGCGATCGCGACCGCAATCCGCGAGGCATACCGGGAGCTGTCGCGGCGCAGCGGTGTTGAGGCAGTCGCAGTGGCGGTGCGATCGAGCGCCACCGCCGAGGACCTGCCCGACGCGAGCTTCGCCGGCCAGCAGGAGACCTTCCTCAACGTGCGCGGTGAGCGCGAGCTCATGGACGCCTGCCGGCGCTGCTATGCGTCCCTGTTCACCGACCGGGCCATCAGCTACCGGGAAGCCAAAGGTTTCGAACACCTGGAGGTGGCGCTGTCCATCGGCGTGCAGCGCATGGTCCGCTCCGACCTCGCTGGGTCGGGCGTGATGTTCTCGATCGACACGGAGACCGGCTTTCCCGGCGTCGCGATCATCAGCGCCGCCTGGGGCCTAGGCGAGACCGTGGTCCAGGGCACGGTTGATCCCGACAAGTACCTCGTCTTCAAGCCTCTCTTGGATGAGCCGCGATACAGGCCGATCATCGAGAAAGCGCGCGGGGCCAAGGAGCGCAAGCTCGTCTACGCCACCGGCGGCAGCGCGCGGACGGCGACCGTCGAGACCACGCAACGCGAGCGGCAGAGCTACGTCCTCGAGGACGACGAGATCCTCGAGCTCGGCCGCTGGGCGGCTATCGTCGAGCGCCACTACGGCCGGCCCATGGACATGGAATGGGCCAAGGACGGCGAAACCGGCGAGCTCTACATGGTCCAGGCGCGTCCGGAGACAGTGCAGTCGGCGCAGCGCTCGGCGGTGCTCAAGACCTATCATCTCAAGCAGAGGGGCCGGCGCCTCGTTTCTGGCGCTGCCGTCGGCCAGGGCATCGCCACCGGCGACGCCTGCGTCATCCGCAGCGTCGACGATATCGGCCGCTTCCGGCCGGGCACGATTCTCGTCACCGAGATGACCGACCCGGACTGGGTGCCGATTATGAAGCAGGCGGCCGGCATCGTCACCGACCACGGCGGAACGACGAGCCACGCCGCCATTGTCAGCCGCGAGCTCGGCGTGCCGGCCGTGGTCGGCACCGGCCGCGGCAGCGAGATCCTGCGCGACGGTCAAGCCATCACGTTGTCCTGCGCCGAGGGCGACCAGGGCCATGTATACGAAGGCGTGCTCGCCTTCCAAACGGTCGAGGCGAACCTCGACGAGCTGCCGGCGACGCGCACCGCCATGATGGTCAATATCGGCAGTCCCGGCGCGGCGTTCCAGTGGTGGCGGCTGCCGACGAAAGGCGTTGGTCTGGCGCGCATGGAGTTCATCATCAGCAACATCATCAAGATCCACCCGATGGCGCTCGTCCATCCGGAGCGGGTCGAGGATCCCGCGGCGCGTCGCCAGATCGCAGAGCTGACGCGCGGCTATGCGGATAAGGCCGCCTATTTCGTCGATGCCCTGGCGCTCGGCATCGCCAAGATCGCCGCGCCCTTCCACCCGCATCCAGTCATCCTGCGCCTCAGCGACTTCAAGACAAATGAATACGCGCACCTGATCGGCGGCGCCGGCTTCGAGCCGAAGGAAGAGAACCCGATGCTCGGCTTCCGCGGCGCCTCGCGCTACTACGACGAGCGCTACCGCGACGGCTTCGCCCTCGAGTGCCGCGCCATCCGCAAGGCGCGCGAGGAGATCGGCCTCAGCAATGTGATCGTTATGGTGCCGTTCTGCCGCACGCCCGAGGAAGCCGACCGCGTCCTCACCGTTATGGCCGAGCACCGCCTGGAGCGCGGACGCGAGGGCCTCGAAGTCTACATGATGTGCGAAATCCCCTCGAATGTGATCCTCGCCGAGGAGTTCGCGCGGCGCTTCGACGGCTTCTCGATCGGCTCGAACGACCTGACGCAGCTCGTGCTCGGCGTTGACCGCGACTCGGGTGAGCTCGCGCCGCTGTTCGACGAGCGCAGCGAGGCGGTGAAGCGCATGGTCCGCGAGGCGATCGCAAAGGCGCACGCGGCTGG
>JAREAF010000578.1 GCA_029240475.1 Rhodospirillales bacterium
TCGAGGTGGATTACTGCCCGAACTGCCGGGGCGTGTGGCTGGACCGCGGCGAGCTGGACAAGATCATGGAGCGCGCGGCGGCCATGGAGGCCCAGCAGCCGGCGAGCGCGCCCGGGCAGCCGGTGCCGCAGCAGCCCTATCCGCCACAGGCGCACCCTCACGACCCGCGTTACCACCGCGACCACTATTCCGGCAAACCCTACTATAAGAAGCGGAAATCGTTCCTCTCGGACATATTCGACTTCGATTGACGGAGGGACGGCCCTCACCCTTCGCGGCTCGCTTCGCGAGCACCTCAGGGTGAGGACTGTAGGTGATCCTCATCCTGAGGCGGCCGCGTAGCGGCCCTCGAAGGATGAGGATACGATCCGGCCCATGACCCGCATCGCCGACCTCCCCACCCCCTCACTCCTGCTCGATCGCGCGCGGCTCGACCGCAATCTCACCCGCATGGCCGAGCGGATGCGCGCCCTCGGGGTCGACCTCAAGCCGCACCTGAAGACAGCCAAATCCGCCGAGATCGCCCGCCGCGCGACCGCAGGCTTCTCGGGCGGCATCACGGTGTCGACGCTGGCCGAGGCTGCGTACTTTGCAGACGCCGGCTTCCGCGACATCACCTACGCGGTCGGGATCGTGCCGCCCAAGCTGGAGGAGTCCGCCGCGCTGATGCGACGCGGCGTTGCGCTGAGGCTGGTCACCGATCATCCGGCCATGGCCCACGCGGTCGGCGAGCAGGGCAGACGGCTCGGGCTCCGTTTCTGCCTCCTGATCGAGATCGACACGGGCTCGGGGCGGGCGGGCCTCGATCCGGAGTCCCCGCTGCTGATCGATGCCGCGAGGTCCATCGTCGAGGGCGGCTCCGAGCTCGCCGGCGTGCTCACCCATGCCGGCCATTCCTATGGGGCCAAAGGCCCCGAGGAGCTGCGCAAGGTCGCCGAGCAGGAGCGTACGGGGGTGGTGCGCGCGGCCGCTCGGTTGCGGGATGCGGGGTTCCCGATCAAGCGGGTCAGCGCCGGCTCGACGCCGACCGCCGCCTTCGCCGCGCATCTCGACGGCGTCACCGACACGCGGCCCGGCATCTACATGTTCGGCGATCTGATGCAGGCCGCGATCGGCAGCTGCGCGGTGGAGGACATCGCGGTCAGCGTCCTCGCCTCGGTGATCGGCGCCTATCCCGAGCGCAACCAGGTCCTGATCGACGCCGGCTCGCTCGCGCTCTCCGCCGATCGCAACGCCAATGGGCGCTGGTCGGACGTGGGAAATGGATGGGTGCTGGACGAGGCCGGCCGGCGCATGGAAGGGATCTTCGTCGAGCGCGTGCATCAGGAGCATGGCTTCGTCACCGCGCGTGCGCCGCTGCCGTTCGAGCGGCTGCAGCCGGGCACACGGGTACGGATTCTTCCGAACCATGCCTGCATCACCGCCGCCGCCTACGACCGCTACCACGTGCTCGAGGGCGGCGAAGTCGTGGCCGAGTGGGAGCGGGTCAACGGGTGGTGATTCAGAAGTCAGAGGACAGAAGTCAGAAGCCAGAACTCCGATTGCGTGAGTTCTAGCCCACCCTCACGCCAACCCTCCCCCGTCGAGGGAGAAGGAGAAGAAAAGCGACGTGGCGCCTTTCTCCCCTCTCCCGGAGCGGGAGAGGGTGGCGAGCGCGACGCGCGAGCCGGGTGAGGGTGTGGCCTTGCTGCGGCGGCACCCTTCACCCGCTCTGGGCTCCGCCCCTCGCGCCCTCTCGCGGAGCGGGAGAGGTTAGCTCTTCAGCGCCTTCGGGTTCGAGATCGCCACGCGCGCCTCGGCCGAACGGCGCAGGTGATCGCGCAGCCGCGTTTCCGCCGCGCCGCCGCTGAACCTGCCGGCGCGGATCTCTGCACAAAGGCGGTGGTTCAAGGCCTCGAGGCGATCGGGGACATCCTCGGACGTGTCCGGCCCGGCGTCCTCGAACAGCATCCTGAGCGAGGTCAGCTCCGCGCGGTCGGCGCCGTCGCCGAGCTCCAGCTCGCGCGCGGCAATCGCCATGGCGTTCGCGACCATCAGCGCGAGATAGAGCTTGCTCTCCGGCAGCTCGGAGACCAGCTCGCGGGTGAGCGCATCGCGCGCGATCTTCAGCAGCTCCGCCCCGCTCGGCCGATCCGTCATCGCGCAGACTCCAGCGGATCGGCCGCCTCGATCAGCCGCAGCACCTCCAGCTCCAGCTCCGCGGGAATGCGCCCGGTGAGCGCCAGCTCGAGCGACGGCTCGCGGCCCGACAGATGCCGCTCGCTCTGCTGCAGGGCGATGACCGCCCAGCGGATATGCGCCATCACTTCCCAGAAGCGCACGCGGCCCGCATCGACGGGCCGGCCGGAGGCGCGCTCATAGGCGGCGATGAAATCGGCGCGCGCGCCGATCCCGCCCGCCTCGCGCTCCACCGCGCCGAAGCGCCAGCAGCGCGCGCAGAACCAGCCGATGTCGGAATCGGGATCGCCCCAGGCCGCGAACTCCCAATCGAGGATCGCGGCCAACCCCGTCTCGTTCACGAGATAGTTCCCGGTCCGATAGTCCTGGTGCGTGAGCGTGATCGCCTCCGGCTTCGGCGCGTGCCGCTCCGCCCAGGCGAGGCCATATTCGAGCGCCGGCCGCGCGAGCCCCAGCGCGTCGAGATGGGCGCGATACTCCGCGATGCGATCCGGTGCCGGATGGGCGCTCGGCGGCCCCAGGAACTCGAGCCCGGGCTGCGGCGGCGTGAGCGCATGAATCTTCGCCAGCTCCTCCCCAAGCCGCTCGACGAGCCGCTTGCGATCGATCGCGAAACCCGGCTCCTTCACCAGCCTGTGGCC
>JAREAF010000579.1 GCA_029240475.1 Rhodospirillales bacterium
CATCGCCTGGACGATCCCGCTCGCCACCCAGTCGCAGCGGTTGATGCCGGCGAAGATGTTGACGAGGATCGCCTCGACATTCTCGTCCGAGAGCACCAGGGAGAAGGCCTTGGCCACCCGCTCGGGCGTGGCGCCGCCGCCGATGTCGAGGAAGTTGGCGGGCTCGCCGCCGGCCTGCTTGATGACGTCCATGGTCGCCATGGCCATGCCCGCGCCGTTGATGATGCAGCCGATCGAGCCGGAGAGTCCGACATAGCTGAGGCCGCGATCGGCGGCGCGCGATTCGCGCGGGTCCTCCTGCGACTTGTCGCGCAGCTCGGAGATGCGCGGCCGGCGGAACAGCGCGTTGTCGTCGAAGCTCATCTTGGCGTCGAGGGCGACGAGCCGCCCCTCGCGCGTGACCACCAGCGGATTGATCTCGACCATCGTGGCGTCGAGCTCGCGGAAGGCGCGGTAGCAGCCGAGGACGGTCTCCACCGCGACCGCCACCTGGCCCGCCTCGAAGCCGAGCGCGAAGGCGATCTCGCGCGCCTGGAAGGGCTGCATGCCGATCGCGGGGTCGATGCTGAGGCGGATCAGGCTGTCGGGCCGCTCGCGCGTGATCTCCTCGATCTCCATGCCGCCGGCAGAGGAGGCGACCAGCGCGACGCGCTCGGCTTTGCGATCGAGGACGAAACCCAGATAGAACTCGCGCGCGACCTCGGTCGCGGCCTCGACATAGAGGCGATGGATCAGCTTGCCGCGCGCGTCGGTCTGGTGCGTGACGAGCCGCTTGCCGAGCAGGGCGTCGGCCGCGTCCCAGACCTGATGCTCGTCGCGGCAGAGGCGGATGCCCCCGGCCTTGCCGCGCCCGCCGGCATGGACCTGGGCTTTCACGACCCAGGCGCTGCCGCCGATCTCTCGCGCGCGATAGGCGGCCTGCTCGGGGCTGTAGGCGACGCCGCCGCGCGGGACGGGCACGCCGAATTCCGACAGCAGCTCCTTGGCCTGATATTCGTGGATGTCCATGGCGGGGGTGCCTTCCTTCGGGCGCACTGCCGGCGTGGCTGGCCGCGCGCCGCAGCGGTTGAGAGAGCCGAACTCGGGGGGAGGCTCAGTCGGTGCCGTAGACCTCGGCTTCGACGCGGCGCATCAGCGCGGCCTCGGTGCCGTGCGCCGCCTCGAGCCGCGAGGCGAGCGCGCCGCTGCGCAGAGCGGCGGCCGCGCGCTCGAGCGCGGAGGCGATGCTCGATCCGGAGGATGAGTCGGCGAGCGTCGGCACGACCAGAACCAAGGTGGCGCCGCCAGACGAGATTTGAAAAGCACGATCCTGCGACATGGCATTGGTTCCCTTCATGCGGGGCTTTCCGATGCCTTATCGCTACAGCAGGCGGGGTGCGCGGTCGATCCAAGTAATACTCATCGCCGACCCTCATTTTTTGTTATGGGTCGGCGGCGATGCGGCGGGCGCGGGTTGGCGAATGGCAGGTGAGCGGCGGCGGGTTGGGGTGCGCCGGAGGCGTGCGCCCCCCGCCGATCAGTGCACGCTGACCGGCTCCAGCTCGCTGTTGCGCACCAGCAGCTCGGCGGCGATGCGCGTGGCCGTCATCGCCACCAGAGTGCCATCCGCCGCATGCACCGCGAAGGCGGGCTCGCCCTGATGCAGCGCCGGCTTCACATAGGCGATGTCCTGCATGCCGAGGGCGGCCAGGTCCTGCGTGCTGATGTTCCGAACTTCCGTCGTCAAATTCATCTGTGGTCTCCGGAGCCTTTCTCGGTCTGGGCCGGGCCGGTCGCGAGACGATGCGGCTGATCCAGCACGGACTGCGCCTGAGTTTCTGCCGAGGTGATCGCGATGGTGCGGGACTTGGGCGGAGCTTCCGGCCGGTGGAGGTCGATATGCAGGAGCCCGTTCTCAAGGCTCGCGCCCGTCACCTCGATGCCCTCTGCCAGGACGAAGCTGCGCTGGAACTGGCGCGCGGCGATGCCGCGATGCAGATAGACGCGCTCGGGCTGATCGGCCTGCTTGCCGCGGATTACCAGCTGATCGTCCTCGATCTGCACCGAAAGCTCGCCGGCGGTAAAACCCGCGACGGCAAGCGTGATGCGGAGCCGGTTCTCGCCGAGCTGTTCGACATTGTAGGGTGGGTAACCCTCCGCCGAAGCCTTGGAGACCCGATCGAGCGCCCGCTCGAAGTGATCGAAACCGAGCAGCAGCGGGCTGTTGAACAAGGATAGCCTGGACATGAGAAGACGCCCCTTCACGACAAGCGAGCGATGGTTGAAAGGGTGCCCTAAGCGGTTGCGGCCCTGGCGGCGCCGCATGGGATTGAAGCTCCCCCCAACGACACAACAAATGGGGCTTCGGCGGCGAAGGATCAAGCAGCCCTGCGCTGGGCCGCCGGGGCGGCTTGCGCGACCACGCGCGTCGCAGAGAGCCGGTCCTGGAAGGGCCGGCCGTCCGGCCCGACGGCCAGGAGCAGGCCCGCCCCGAGCGGCAGGGCCGCGGCCACGAAGGCCAGCCAGCGCGCGAAGGCCTCGGCCAGGCTCGGCCGGCCTCCGCCCGCCCCGATCACCCGCAATCCCCACCACCGCTGGCCGAATGTGGCCTGCCGGGGCCCGGCGGTCGGCAGAATGCAGTAGAGCGCGTGCGCCCCGAGAAGGCTGAGCTTGGATATGAGCTCGCCCAATTCGCCGCCGAACCCGGCGGCCGCCAGCCCGGCCAGGGTGAGCTTCGAGACCGCTCCCCCAAGAAGGGCGGCCAGGCCGGCATCGGTCAGGCCCGCCGCGCCACGACGCAGCAGGCTCGCTCGCCGCTCCTCTTCGACGATCACGCCGC
>JAREAF010000580.1 GCA_029240475.1 Rhodospirillales bacterium
TCTCACCTCGAGGACCGCTCGGGGTCAGGTACTGCCTTCCGAGCCGCCTAGCTCCCGTGTCTGCTGCTGAGGGTAAAGCCGCCGAAGCCGTGGGAAAGCGGACATCGACGGCGCTGGCGTCTGGAATCCGCCTGACAGCGGCCGTGCCGGGCACCGGGGCGGGACGGCGGCCTGTAGCGCAGAGACCGACATCCGCTGTGCACCCTGAATTATGCACAGCGCTCAGCCTCCGGCGCCGAAGCGGAGGCGGAGCCACCGCTGAGCATCGCGAGTTAGGTTCTGCTCTCGGGTCCCGATGTGGGCCTCGCGGGTATAGCACCTGCCCCAACTGAAGCGCATGATTACATGGCTTCCTAGGCGCGAACCCCCCGTAAAGCTCTGCACAGCTCGGAATGACGTGGCGCGTAGTGGATCGACTCATCTGCCGGATCGTCGGCCGCGCTCCCCATCGGCCCTTCCGGAGGCCCCTAGATATCGTTGCCGAGCTCGTCGCACCAAGGCACAATCCCCATAGACCAGCAGCCCTCAGAGCGTCGGGCTAGGCGGAAGGCGAAAGTGAATGAGCGAGGAGTCGCGCACCGCGCGCCGGCTCGCCGCCATCCTCGCCGCGGACGTGGCGAGCTACTCGCGCCTCATGGGCGCCGACGAGGAAGGGACGCTCGCCGCGCTCAAGGGCCATCGCAGGGAGCTCATCGATCCGCTGGTCGCCCAGCACCAGGGCCGTGTCGTCAAGACTACGGGCGACGGCCTCCTGATCGAGTTCGCCTCGATCGTCGATGCGGTGCGCTGCGCCGTCGTGATGCAGCAGGGCATGGAAGATCGCAATGCCAACGTCAACGAGAGCCAGCGCATCCGCTTTCGTGTCGGCATCAACGTGGGCGACGTGATCGTCGAGGACGACGACATCTTTGGCGACGGCGTCAACGTCGCGGCGCGGCTCGAGGCGCTCGCCCAGCCCGGCGAGATCTGCGTCAGCGCGACGGTGCGCGAGCATGTCGGCGAGAAGCTTCCGATCGGCTTCGTCGACCTAGGCGAGCATAGCGTCAAGAACATCGCCCGGCCGGTCCATGTCCATCGCATCGAGACGCGCGTCGAGCCCAAGAACGCTGTCCAGGGCGAACCGGCGCATGCAATGCTCGCGTTGCCCGACCGGCCCTCGATCGCCGTCCTGCCGTTCACCAACATGGGCGGCGACGTGGAACAGGACTATTTCGCCGACGGCATCGTCGAGGACATCATCACCGGCCTGGCGCGCATCAAGTGGCTCTTCGTGATCGCACGCAATTCGAGCTTCGCCTACAAGGGCAGATCCGTGGACGTGAAGCAGGCCGGTCGTGAGCTCGGCGTGCGCTACATCCTCGAGGGCAGCGTCCGCAAGGCGTCGAGCCGCGTGCGCGTCTCCGGTCAGCTGGTCGAGGCGGACACCGGCCGGCACGTCTGGGCGGATCGTTACGACCGCACGCTCGACGACGTCTTCGCGCTCCAGGACGAGCTCACCATGAGTGTGGTCGCCGCCGTCGAGCCGAGCGTGCGCCAGGCGGAGATCGAGCGCGTCAAGCGCAAGCGGCCCGACAGTTTCGACGCCTACGACCTCGTGCTCCGCGCCATCCCCGACGTCTATCCGGCGATGCCCGAGGGCGCCGCGAAGGCGCTGCCGCTGCTCGAGCGCGCGCTCTCGATGGAACCCGATTACGCGCTGGCGCACGGGTTTGCCTCCTGGGCGCATGAGATCGTCTTCGCGCGCGGCGGCGGGCGCGAGGAGAACCGCCTCGGGACGATCCGCCACGCCCATGCGGCGATCGCCCACGGGCGCGACGACGCCGTCGCGCTCTCGCTCGGCGGCTTCGGCCTGGGTATGGTCGCGCACGACCGCCAGGCCGCGCGCCAGGCCTTCGAGGCCGCACTGGCGCTCAGCCCGTCGTGCGCGCTCACCTATATGTTCGGCGGCGTGGTGATGGTCCTCGCCGGCAATCCCGATCGCGGCATCGAATGGGGCGAGCGCGCGCTCCGCCTGAGCCCGTTCGACCCGATGAGCTACGTCCCCTGGTTCTCGATCACCCTCGGCCATTTCCAGCGCGGCGAGTACGAGGCAGCGGCGGAGGCGGCGCAGAAGGTGTTCCAGGCCAATCCCTATTGGAGTTCGGCGCACCTTCTGCTGGCGGCAACGCACGCGAAGCTCGGGCGGCACGACGCGGCCAAGTCCGCTGCGGCGCGCGTCCTCGAGCTGGAGCCGGACTTCACCATCAGCGGATGGTGCGCCGCCTTCGATGTTCACCCATCGCTCGCCGAGCCCTTCAGCGAAGCGCTCATCGCCGCGGGACTGCCGGCATAGATTCTCGCGGCTTAGGTCCGCTGCGGGTCAGATGAACGAACCCGCTGGCGCGGGAGGTGCTGCACGCGAGGTGGCGAGCTGGGCGGTGGCGGTGGTGATCAGCTGAACGGGTTGGGGTGACGGGGCGGGGATCGCGTCTTGAGGATCGGGGGGTGTCCAACCTCACCTCGAGACGGGAGGCCCCCGATGAGCGACGAGACCATCAGCCCGCTGCGCCGGCGCATGATCGAAGACATGACGGTGCGCGGCTTCGGCGCGAAGACGCGCCACGATTACGTCCGGCATGTCAGGACGTTCGCGGCCTTCATCGGCCGCTCGCCCGACACGGCGACCGCCGAGGAGGTGCGCCGCTTCCAGCTGCACCAGACTACGACCGGTGTCGGCGCGCCGAGCATCAACAGCGCGGTCTCGGCCCTGCGCTTCCTGTTCAGCGTGACGCTCGAGCG
>JAREAF010000087.1 GCA_029240475.1 Rhodospirillales bacterium
TCCGATCTTGACGGCTATCCCGCCCCCGCCAGATAGCGCGGGCGGATCCGGGGGACGGATCCATGGCACTCCTGGAGGTCGAGCGCCTTACCGCCGCGGCATCCGACATCGCAGCGGCGATCGCGGCCTGCGCGGCGCACGGCGCCTCGGCCGTACCCATCCTCGGTCAATCCGCGTGCCGCCGCCTGGCGGCTGCGGCGCTCGATCTTCCCGCCTGGCGGCGCGCCCGCGCGGTGGTCGGCGAGGGCGCGCGTCAGGTCTTCCAGGACTTCGAGCTGACGCAGCACTTCCCGGAAGAGAGTCCGTATCGCGCGACAGCCGCGCTCATCGATGCCGCGCTCGCCGATTCGGCCAAGCGGCTGGAGCCGAATCCGCTCCCCGACGGCTTCCGTATCAACGACCTCATCCTGCAGCGCTACGCGCCCGGCTCGCGCGGGATCACGCCGCATCGCGATCATTTGCGCTACCGCGGACTGGTCGCGCTGCTGATCGTCGCGGGCGACGGACGCTTCTGCCTGTGCGAAGACCGGCGCGGCGCCGGCGCGCGGGAGTTCGCGGCCGGCCCCGGCGACCTTCTATTGATGCGCGCGCCGGGGCTCGCCGGATCTTCCGAGCGGCCGTTCCACTTCCTCGACGGCATCACCGTCGAGCGGCTGAGCTTCGGATTGCGGTGGGATACCAGCCCGTCTAGTTGATCGCGGGCGGGGGCGACGCGATGAGGCCCTGCGCGCGCTCCCAATCGGGCAGCGTCACCTGATCGCCGCCGCCTTCGATGATCAATTCCAGGAACCAGCGGAACTCTTCAAGATCATGGTCGGTCGGCTCCTGATCGCTGCGATCGAGGAACCACTCCAACGCCCGCCTTGCACCCGAGCCGTGTTCGATCACGATCTCCTCCGCTCTCGTTCAAACGCCCCGTCGGCGATCCTGCTGCGGGCGATTAAAAGGATGGTTAAGAGCCGGTCATGATTCCCTAGTGCAAGCGGCGTACCACCACCGCCTCTCCGTCACGGAAGAGAATCGAGAATCGCGGATCGACCGCGAGCGCTTCGGCCAGCGGCCGCGTGCGATCGAGAAGAGCGACGTCGATCCGGTAAGCCTCGAGCAGATCGCGCCAGCCCGGTTTCAGCGCGAGCGCATCGAGCGCGGTGGTGCTGAATGTCTCTCCATAGAAATCGAAGCGCGTGTCAAAGAAGACGGGGACGCCCGGCGCCGCGCCGATGATGCAGCTTCCGCTCACCGGATCGGTGAGAAGGCGGTCCTGCGGCTGGTGCGCGGCCGCATAGGCCGCGATCGCATCGGAGAAGCGGGCGCAGTGGCGCCCCACCGGGTCCGCCATGCCGCGAAGCGCGAGAAGCGCGGGAGCGACCGCGGCCGCCACAGTGAGCGTGAGAATGACTGGCCGCTCGCTGCGCGCCGGACAGTGATGAGCCAGTCTCGGCCAGGCCTGCGCGGCCGCCGTCGGCAGCAGCAGCACGAGATAGAGCGCGAGCCAGACGACGAAGCGGGCGCCGAGGAACGTCGCCACCGCGAAGCCAGCCAAGTGAAGGAGGTCGACCGGGCGCAGCGCATCGCTTCGGCGCAGCAGCGCCGCCATCAGGACCAGGATCAGCGCCAGCACTATCTGGAATTGGAACAGCGTGAAGTCCGGGCTGCCGAGCTCGTCGATGCGATGGTTCAGCGCGGTCTCCGCGGAGAGCTGCGCGAGATAGGCGTGCAGCTTCGGACCGTAAGGGGTGATGAGGCTGCCCAGGCTCGCAGCGGCGAAGAGCGCGCCGAATTGCAGCGGAGGCAGCGGCGCGGGCCAGGGCCGCAGATCGACGGCGCCGTCGCGGCGGCGCTCGATCCAGTCTCCCGCGAGGGTCAGCACGAGCGAGATGAGGCCGAGCGCAAATCCGGTGTGGAGATTGGCCCAGGCAGTGTAGAGCAGAAGAGTCCAGAGGGCGCCACGGAGAGGCGTGGTGGCGCCCCTGCGCATCCGGTTCACCAGGATATGCTGCAGGAGCAACCCCGCGGAGGTGACGATCATCGGCCGGATCGACAGGTTGACCGAGAGCATCGGCAGCACGGCGGCGGCGACGACCGCGACCAGCACGGCAGGCGTGCGTCTTGGGGCCGCATGGAGCGGCGCGATCAGATAGACGGCGAGCGAGGCCCAGGCGAACACGGTCGCAACCGCGGCGTGACCGGCGATTCGGTCCATCGCGGCAAGCGCCGTCTCGAACGCCCATTGATAGAGCACCCATGGCCGATCCGCCGCGCTCCAGGAGAACAGGCCATGGGCGGGCAGGCGGCGATGATCGAGGATCCAGGCGCCCGCCGCCTTCAGCCACGGAAAGTCGGGGGTCACGCCGTTGCGCAGGATCGAGCCCGCCAGGAAGAACGCGGCCATGACCGCGAGCAGCACGGCGCCGCTCAGCAGCAGGAGCGATCCGGCGGCGCCGTTCGGCCAGCGCTCGGAGGTCTCGGGAAGTTGGCGCTCGCTCTTGGCCATGCCGCCGTTCCGTCCGCCGGTTCGGCGGAGAGGCAGAATGGCCCCGCTTGGTTAAGAGCCGCTTAGCTCAGCTCGGCGCGAACAGCACGTGGATGCCGCGCTGGATGCGGCCATAGCTGGCGTAGCAATGGTTGAAGCCGGATTGCCAGCCGGACTCGTAGGCGGCGTCGACCGCGCCCGGCGCGGCCGTGAGCTTCTGCGCATAGAAGGGGCTGCCGGCCACGGCATATCCGTCCGAGCAGCCCTCGTGCCAGCCCTGCCGGTAGGCGTAAGGCCCCGGCGGCGAAGCAAAGCGCGGCGGCGCACAGGCGGCGAGCGCGGCCGCCGCGATCAAGGCCAGAACCGGAACCGATCTGCGCATCGTCTGCATGGATCCCACCGCCCCTTTCGAGTGAGCGAATGCGCTAATCTATCACGAGCCGGTCGAGGATTGCTTTACCTCCATGCCCCCACAGCCCCATATGCGACCGCCCGCGCGGTTCGGGCGTTCCTCCTCACGAAGGCGGGCTTGGCCCGCGAAGCCGCCCCGAAGAGGTAAGCGATGCTGCTGAGATCTCGATCGCACGTCGATGCTCATGTCGCGACGGGCCGGGAACGGCTCAGGATGCTGGCCGATTTCGTGGAGATGCTGCCGGCCGAGCGGCTTTCGCTGACCCGCTGGTTCGGCTTCGGCAAGGGTTGCGCCGTCGCCTGGGCGGCCACCGACCCGTGGTTCCGCGCGCAGGGCCTGCGGCTGGAAGCGGCCGAAAGCGTCGCCGGCTGCCGGCCGGAATACCGGCAGCGGACCGACTGGGCGGCCGTGGCGTGCTTCTTCGAGATCACGCCGGCGGAAGCGCAGATGCTGCTGGGCGGCGCCTCGGGCCTGCGGCCCGACCCCGCGGAGCTTGCGCGGCGCATCCGAGGCTTCCTGGCCGAACGCGCCGCCGCCTGACGGCAACCGGCGGGCGTCGCGGGACGCCCGCCAAGCTTCAATCCGCTCGCGTCCATCGCCGACCAAGCCGCACCGCTCGATTTCTCGGAGCCGTTCGCCCATGTTCCTGCGTCTGTTCGGCGCCTGGTCCGAAGACATCGCCATCGATCTGGGCACGGCCAACACGCTGGTCTATGCGCGCGGGCGCGACATCGTGCTGAACGAGCCCTCGGTCGTCGCCATCGTCGAGCAGGGCGGCGAGCGCCGCGTGCTGGCCGTGGGCGAGGAAGCCAGGCAGATGGTCGGGCGCACGCCCGGCAACATCCGCGCGATCCGGCCGCTGCGCAGCGGCGTCATCGCCGACTTCGAGGCCGCGGAGGCGATGATCAAGCACTTCATCCGCAAGGCCCAAAGCCGCCGGCGGCTGACCCAGCCGCGCGTGGTGATCTCGGTGCCCTCGGGGGCCACCGCCGTGGAGCGCCGCGCGACCAAGGAGGCGGCGCTCGAGGCCGGCGCGCGCGAGGCCTATCTCATCGAGGAGCCGATGGCCGCGGCGATCGGCGCCGACCTGCCCGTGCAGCGCGCCACCGGCTCGATGGTGATCGATGCCGGCGGCGGCACCACGCAGGTCGCCGTGCTGTCGCTGGGCGGAGCGGTCTTCGCGCGCTCGATCCCGGTTGGCGGCTATGTCATGGACGAGGCGATCGCCGCCTATATCCGCCGCGAGCACCGCATGCTGGTCGGCGAAGCCACCGCCGAGCGGATCAAGAAGGCGATCGGCGGGGTGCTTCTGCCCGAGGACGGCAGCGGCGCGGTCTTGGAGATCGCCGGGCGCGACCTGCTGACCGGGGTGCCGCGCTCGCTCGCCATCTCCGAGCGGGAAGTCGCGGAGGCTCTGGCCGAGCCGGTGAGCGCCATCGTCGACCTGGTCCGGCTCGCGCTTGAGAACACGGCGCCGGAGCTGGCCGCGGACATCGTCGACAAGGGCATCGTCCTGACCGGCGGGGGCTGCCTCCTGCGCGGGCTCGACGTAGTGCTGCGCCAAAGCACGGGCTTGCCAGTGACCATGGCCGAGGATCCGCTGACCTGCGTGGTGCGCGGCGCCGGCCGCGCCCTGGAGCGGTTCGAGAATTACAAGCAGGTGCTTCAGGATTGAAGGCGAGGGGCGCCCGCGAGCCCCAACAGGAGCAGCTGCGCCATCCGGCCGAGGCACACGCCGCAAGCGATCCCGACCGCATCGGCGGCGAGGTCGAGGACCGACACCGTGCGACCGGGCACCAGCCACTGCGCCGCTTCGCTGACGAGGGCTGCCAGGGCGACGATCGCGATCGCGTGAAAGAGGCTCCGCCCGCCGCGCGAGGCCAGGGACGCGAACATCGCCGGCACGCCGAAACCGAGGAAGTGCAGCAGCAGATCGGGCGGCATCTCCTGCGGCAGGCTGTGGCCCGGCACGAGCATGCCGGCCACCGTCGCCGTGAGCGACACCGCCGCGCCCAGCCGCGCCAGGCGGAGCAGCATCTCGAGCGAACGCGGGCTCATCGCGGCGCGGCCGCTCCCGCCCGCCCCGTCTCGGCGGAGCGGCGGCGCTCCCAGTTCAGCGCCGTGGACACGATGGTCCTCAGATCGTCATGGCGCGGCTGCCAGCCCAGGAGTTCCTTCAACGCTCCCGGCTCGGCCACCAGGCGCGGCGAATCGCCGGGCCGGCGCGGCGACTCGCGCACGGGCAGGCGGCGCCCGGCCACCTCCTCGACCATGGCCAGCACCTCCCGCACCGAGAAGCCGCGGCCATAGCCGCAATTCAGCGTGAGGCTCTGCCCGCCGCCCATGAGGTGGTCCAGCGCCTTGAGATGGGCGTCGGCGAGATCGGAGACATGGATGTAATCGCGGATGCAGGTGCCGTCGGGCGTCTCGTAATCGGTGCCGTAGACGTCCATGCCGTCGCGCGAGCCGACCGCCACCTCGCAGGCCACCTTGATCAGATGCGTCGCCTTGGGGCCCGCCTGCCCGGTCCGCCCGGCCGGGTCGGCGCCCGCGACGTTGAAGTAGCGCAGCGCCACATGCGAGAGCCCGTGCGCGCGGTCCGCATCCTTCAGGACCTGCTCCACCATCAGCTTGGACTGGCCGTAAGGGTTCAGCGGCCGGGTCGGCGCATCCTCCGGGATGGGGACGGCGTCGGGATCCCCGTACACGGCGGCCGTGGAGGAGAAGACGATCCGCTTGACCCCACAGGCGATGCAGGCGTCGATCAGCTCGATGCTGCCGCAGAGATTGTTGCGGTAATAGGCGATCGGATCGGAGACCGATTCCGGGACCACGATCGAGCCGGCGAAATGCAGGACGGCGGACACCCGCTCCTCCGGCAAGAGCCGGCGCAGGAGCGATCCGTCCCCGGAGCTGCCCTGCACGAAGGTCGCCGAGGGCGGGACCAGGGCGCGCCGCCCGGTGGAAAGATCGTCGAGCACGATCACGCGCCAGCCGGCATCGGCCAGCGCCCAGGCCACATGGCTGCCGATGTAACCGGCGCCGCCGGTCACCAGTGCGGTTCGCTCCGCCACCTCGCGGGACCCCCCTTTTCCGTTAGACGAGCGGCAACGGCGCGCACGAGGAGGCGGTTGCGCCCCGGAGCCCTCCTCCGAGATGGCGCCGCACGCCCATCCTTCGCTCAGCTCCGCCGGTCAGCCGCCGACGAGCCCGCCATCATAGGTCGAGAATAGCAGGATCATGAGCACCGCTGCGATGGCGACCGCGGCTGCCCAATAGACGTATGGGGTTTCCATAGCCCTCTCCCATGGGCTTCCAGCGCCGGGTCCGTCCCTCTCCCAGGGCCGTTCGGACGGGCTCAGCCTCTGGCGATCATCAGATCATGCAGCACACCGGTCTCCATCTCCAACTCCTCCAAACGGTACTTGACCACGTCGCCGATGCTGACGATGCCCATGAGGGCATTCTCCTCGACCACCGGCAGGTGGCGGATGCGCTGGCGGGTCATGGTGGCCATGACCTCCTTGATGGTCTCGCGCCGGGTGCAGGTCACGATCGGCCAGGTCATGAGCTCCTCGACCCGCTTTTCGAGCGCGAGGGGCCCATGGCGGGCAAGGCCGGCGATGATGTCGCGTTCGGAGATGATGCCGACCACTTGGGCGCCGTCGGTGACCACCAGAGCGCCGATATGGTCCAGGTTCAGCCGCTGGGCGGCCGCCGCCACCGTGGCGTCCCTGCCGATGGTGGAAACCCGGGTGCCCTTGCGCTTCAGGATGACTTCGACGGTCATGGCTCTCCCTCCTTCGCTCGCGAGAGGGGGCGAAAGCCTGGCGCCCTCAAAGGGGGACGGCGGCCCTGCCGCTCCTCCTGGAATGAAACCCCGCAGTCCCCCGCTCGGCTCTCCGGCTACTCCTTCTCTCCCGCCGTCCGATAGTCGAAGGTCGCGTTGATGCGGTCCAGAAGATGCTGCCTGCCCGTGGTCGGCGGATATTTGGGCGGGTTTCCTCCAGCGCGACCCGCGCTCCGGCCAGGCTCGTCGTCAAGCTGCGCAAGCGACGTCTCGGCGATAGGCCGCTCCTTGGCCGTTTCGCTTCAGAACGCGATTAGCACGCGCCGGAAAAGCCGGACCACCGGGAGCCAACGCCCCCGGCCCCTGGATGTTCTTGATTCGGTCGGCTGTAATTTTTCGAGGTCTGGCGAATTCTTCTATTGCCAGGAGATCAGATAAAGACACAATTTCCCCTCGGCGGGCGGAGGTCGGCTGGGTGAATAAGATGCGGCCAGGCGAGTCCACGATCTTGCAGCCGCGGCAGGGGGATGCCGAGTACGAGGCGCGGCTGCGCGGCGTCGTCGAGATGGCGGTGGACCCCATCCTGACCATCGACGAGACCGGCACCATCGAAACCGTCAACGCCGCCGCCCAGCGCCTGTTCGACTATGCGGCCGAGGAGATGATCGGGCGCAACATCAAGATGCTGATGCCCGAGCCCTACCGCTCCGAGCACGACAGCTATCTCGAGAATTATCAGCAGACCGGCCAGCGCAAGATCATCGGCATCGGGCGCGAGGTCCTTGCCCAGAAAAGGGACGGGACCGTGTTCCCGATCGACCTGGCCGTCAGCGAGGTCGATCTCGGCGGGCGGCGCATCTTCACAGGGATCATCCGCGACATCTCCGACCGTCGGAAAGCCGAGCAGGATCTCCGCGACAGCGAGGCGCGGCTGCGCGGGGTCGTCGAGATGGCGGTCGACGGCATCATCACCATTGACGAGATGGGCACGATCGAGACGGTGAACGCGGCCGCGCAGCGGCTGTTCGGCTATACCGCACTCGAGATGGTCGGCCGCAACGTCAAGATGCTGATGCCCGAGCCCTACCAGTCCGAGCATGACGGGTACCTGGGCAACTACCGCTCCACCGGCGAGCGGCGGATCATCGGCATCGGCCGCGAGGTCAGCGGACGGCGGAAGGACGGCACCGTCTTCCCAATCTATCTGGCGGTGAGCGAGGTGCTGCTGGGCAATCGGCGCATCTTCACCGGGATCGTGCGCGATATCTCGGCCCAGAAGCAGGCCGAGGAGGACCTGCGCATCTCGCTGGCCGAGAAGGAGATGCTGCTCCGGGAGATTCATCACCGGGTCAAGAACAACCTTCAGGTCATCATCGGCCTGCTCAGCCTACAGGCACGCACGGTCGGCCCCGAACTGACGGCCTATTTCCAGGAGAGCCAGGAGCGCATACGCGCAATGGCGCGCGTTCACGAACAGCTGCATCTGTCGGAGAACGTGGCGAGCTTCGATCTGGCAGGCTATCTGGAGCGCCTCTGCGACGATTTCGCCCGCATCCACGGCAGCCAGGGGCCGAAATTCCTGTTCCGCCGCACCCGCTCCCCCGTACCGATCGCCTTCGATGCCGCCACGCCCGTCGTGCTCATCCTCAACGAGGTGCTCTCGAATGCGGTCAAGCACGCGTTCCCGGGCGGAGGCGGTGAAGTGCAGATCGGGCTGAGCCGGAGCGGCGGCGGACTGATGCTCCAGGTGCGCGACAATGGGGTCGGGCTGCCCGCCGGGCGCGCCGAGCAGCGGATCAAGAGCTCGATGGGATTGCGGCTGGTGGAGGCGCTTGCACGCCAAATCGGAGCCAAGGCACGCTTCGCGTCGAAATCCGGTACGGTCTTCTCCTTGCGGATTCCGCGTTCGGCCATAGAAACTCCGCAGGCCAGATCGCACCCGTCCAGCGAGAGAGTCATTCGGTCATGATCATCGGACTTCCTGCGCGCCTGCAACCCGGCTCACGGCCCGCAACCACGCGCGCCCGGCATGCGCATCAGCGCGGCGGATCGAGGCGGAAATCCAGCGGCTTGCGGATCCTGGTGGTGGAGGACGAGGCCATCATCGCGCTCGAGCTGGAGGCCATGCTGGAATCGCTCGGCCACACAGTGGTGGCGATCGCCAGCAGCGAGTCCGAGGCGGTGCGCCTCAGCCATTCCAAGCACCCCAACCTGATCCTCATGGATGTGCGGCTGGGCCGGGGCGGAGACGGCATCAACGCGGCCCGCGCCATACTCGGGCAGATGCCGGTCTCGATCGTGTTCTGCTCGGCTTACGCCCGCGATCCGGGGA
>JAREAF010000581.1 GCA_029240475.1 Rhodospirillales bacterium
CGTGCCAGTGGTGGTTGAGCCGGTCGTGCCGGTCGTACCGGTGTCGCTGCCGGACTGCGACTGGCCCTGGGATTCCGTCGTTCCCGTGTCGCCGCCGGCCGCTTCGCCGGTGGCCGAACGCGGCGGGATGCCGAGATCGGCAACCGCCCGGTCGAGGCTCGCCTCGGCCGCGGTCATGTCGCCGGACATGCAGGCCTGCTCGGCCTCGGTGCGGGCCTGAGTCACCCGCTCATCCGTCGCCTGGATGTTGTTGGCGGCCAGATGCGCGTCGAAGTCGGAAAGCATCGTCGTGCAAGAGGTGGCATCCTGGGCAAACGCCGGGGCCGCAAGAAGCGAACCAGCGAAGGCCGCAGCAACTGCGAACTTCTTCATCATCATTAACCCCTTCGTTGTTGCGTCCTACCCGGACGCGTTTCGATGGCTCCTGAACGCTCCGGACCGCAGGGGGTTGCTCGGAAAAAGTAGCAACAATTTCTGCGATTTAGCCATCAAACGGCCACATTTTTCCGCAGCGCCGAAGGGGCTAGTCTTCGCGGCATTTCGGACCCGGTGGGCCATCGCGCGCGTCTTCGCGAGCGAGTTCAAACCGCGGCCCAGGCGCTTTACACTCGCGGTCCCGACAACCTCTGACCCCCATTTCCCCGTGTTCAGATCCGATCTCCTTGCCGGCAAGCGCGTGCTCGTCACCGGCGGCGGCACCGGCCTTGGCTTCTCCATGGGCCGGCGCTTCGTCGAATTGGGGGCCCACCTGGTCATCTGCGGCCGGCGCGAGGGCGTCCTCAAATCGGCGGCCGACAAGATCGAGGCGGAATTCGGCCGTCGCGCCGACGTCCATCCCTGCGACATCCGCGATCCCGATGCGGTGGAGGCGATGATCGACCGCATCTGGTCCGACCGTCCGCTCGACATCTTGGTCAACAACGCCGCCGGGAACTTCATCGCGCGCAGCGAGACCTTGTCGCCGCGCGGCCTGGATGCGGTGCTCGGGATCGTGCTGCATGGGACTGGCTACGCCACCCTGGCCTGCGGGCGGCGCTGGATCGCCGAGGGCAGGGGCGGGACCGTGCTCTCCATCGTGACCAGCTATGCCTGGACGGGCTCGGCCTATGTGGTGCCTTCGGCGATGGCGAAGGCGGGGGTCCTGGCGATGACGCGCAGCCTCGCCGTGGAGTGGGGGCCGAAGGGCGTTCGCCTCAACGCGATCGCGCCCGGGCCCTTTCCGACGCCGGGGGCTTGGGAGCGGCTGGTGCCCAATCCGGAGCTGGCGCGCACCTTCGAGACCCGCAACCCGCTGGGCCGGGCCGGCCGGCATCAGGAGCTGGCCAACCTCGCGAGCTTCCTGCTGTCCGACGAGGCCGGCTACATCAACGGCGAGGTGGTCACCATCGACGGCGGCGAGTGGCTGCAAGGGGCGGGGCAGTTCAATTTCCTGTCGCGCCTGAGCGCCGCCGAGTGGGACGCCCTGCGGCCCAAGAAGGGCTGACGGGAACCCGCCGGATGGGGGGACGACGCGCGGACATGCGAGCGCAGGGGCGCCATCTCCCTCCTGGGGCCATGCCGTGAGCGCTGCGGAGCCGGGACCGGCGGCCATCGCTCCGCCTTCGCCCTGGCGGGTCGTGCCGGCCCTCGGCCTGATGCAGATCCTCGCCTGGGCCTCCTCCTATTATCTTCCTGCGGTCATTGCCAAGCCGGTGGCCGAGAGCATGGGCTGGCCCCTGTCCTGGGCGATCGGCGGGGTTTCCCTGGGGCTGCTCACCTCGGGACTCGTCGCCACCCGTGTGGGGCGCGCCATCGACCGGCGCGGCGGCCGCCCGGTGCTCGCCGCGAGCGCCGTCCTGCTGGCGGGCGGCCTGTCGACCCTGGCCCTCTCCGGCGGACTTGGCTCCTACCTGGCCGGCTGGGTGCTGATGGGGTTGGGGATGGGGGCCGGCCTCTACGACGCCGCCTTCGCCGCGCTCGGGCGCATATACGGGGAAGGCGCCCGCCGAGCCATCACGGCGCTGACCCTGTTCGGCGGCTTCGCCAGCACGGTGGGCTGGCCGCTCTCGGCCTGGCTGGTGGAGAGTCTCGGCTGGCGCGGGGCGTGCCTTTCCTATGCGGCGATCCAGCTCGCGGTCGCGCTCCCCGTCCACCTGCTCGTCCTCCCCCGCGAGCAGCAGCGGCTTGCGCAGCCGGGTGCCGGCCCTGAGGGGGATGGGCTGGCTTCCCCACCGCCCCCCGGCCCCGCCGTGCCGCGGCGCGCGCTTCTGATCGGCCTGCTCGCGCTGGCCTTCACCCTGGGCGACGTGATCTGGTCGGTCCTGTCGGTGCACATCGTGGTGATTCTGCAGGAGCGCCAGGTGCCTCTGGCCGAGGCGGTGGCGCTCGGCGCGCTGGTCGGGCCGTCGCAGGTCGCCGCGCGGGCGGTCGAGATGCTGACCGGCCGCCACTACCATCCGATCTGGACCTTGACCGCCTCCTCGCTGCTGTTCGCGGCCGGGGTGGCGCTGCTTTGGGCGGGCCAGCCGCTGCTCGCGATCGGATTCATCCTCTATGGCGCCGGCGGAGGCATGCGCTCGATCGCGCGCGGCACGCTTCCGCTCGCTCTGTTCGGGGCGCCGGGATACCCGACGCTGATCGGCCGGCTCGCCACGCCCTCGCTGCTGGCGCAGTCAGTCTCGCCGATCCTCGCGGCGCTGCTCCTGGATCGGATCGGCGCCGTCGCGCTGCTGGGCGTGCTCGCGGCTGTGGCGCTGGTGCAGCTCGCCTCGGTCGGGCTGCTCTGGGTCTTCAGCCGGCCCTTGCGCTAGACCTGCCCGTCGAGCAGGGC
>JAREAF010000582.1 GCA_029240475.1 Rhodospirillales bacterium
CTTCTCCGCCGCCTGCAGGCCGGCGTGGATCACCGGACAGGTCGAGTCCTTGATGGCGATTGCGCCCGCCTTGATGGCGGCCGTGAAGCGCGGGGCCGGGCCCTGCTCGCCAAGGGTCACCGCGGCGCTCTCGACGCTCGCGACGCAGCCAGCGCCGATCAGCAGATCGGCCTGGAAGCCGAGCTGCGGCACGCCGATCAGCTGGAGGCCGCCGGCGCCGCGCCGGATCAGCGCCCGGACGACGGCCAGCGCGCAGCCGGAGTAGTCCGGCGCCAGCGCGACGCTGGCGCCATCGGGGATCTGCCGCGCGAGGTCCTCGATCGTGCTCTCCGGCGGCATGATGCGCTCCTCAGCCGCCGCCGGCCATGTCAGCTGGCGCGGGCCAGCCGGTGCAGCTCCGGGGTCGCCTGATCGAGGGCCCGGGCGAACCGGTCGACCGCCTCGTCGCACTCCGCCGCGGTGATGCACAAGGGCGGCGAGAACGGGATGACCTCGATGAAGGGCAGGGGCCGCACCATCAGGTCGAGCTCCAACGCCTTGGCGCTCACGATCCGATGCGCGTTCGCGCTCGCCTCGAATGGCCGCCGGCTGCGCTTGTCGGCGATGAACTCGACCGCGATCACCAGGCCCTCGCCGCGCACGTCGCCGACGTAGTCGTGATCGCCGACGGTCGCGCGCAGGCGCTCCAAAAGATAGGGCCCGACCTTCGCCGCGTTGTCGATCAGGCCCTCGTTCTCCATGATGTCGAGATTGGCGAGGCCGATCGCGCCGCCGACCGGATGGCCGGAATAGGTGAAGCCGTGCATGATCGCGCCGTACTGTGGCGAGGCCTGCTCGAGCACGTTCCAGATGCGCTCGGAGATCACCGAGGCGGACAGCGGGAAATAGGCGCTGGTCACGCCCTTGGCGAGCGTCACGATGTCGGGCTCGAGCTCGTAGAGCCCGGTCGCGAACCACTGCCCGGTCCGACCGAAGCCGGTGATCACCTCATCCGCGATGAACAGGATCTCGTGGCGCTTCAGGATCTCCTGGACGCGCGCGAAGTAGCCCTCGGGCGGCAGCAGCACGCCGCCCGTGCCCATGATCGGCTCGGCGATGAAGGCGGCGATGGTAGCGGGCCCTTCGCGCTCGATCAGCGCCTCGAGCTCGGCGATCATCCGGGCGCAGAAGGCGGCCTCGCTCTCGCCCGCCTTCGCGAACCGGTACCAGTGCGGGCAGCTGGTGTGCACGACCCCGGGCAGCGGCAGGTCGAACGCCTTGTGGTAGACCGGGATCCCGGTGAGGCTGCCGGCGGCGCAGGTCAGGCCGTGGTAGGCGCCCTCGCGCGAGATGATCTTCTTCTTGTCCGGCTTGCCCAGGAGGTTGTGGTAGTAGCGCACCAGCTTGACGTTGGTGTCGTTGGCATCCGACCCCGAGCAGCCGAAGAAGACCCGCGCGAGGTGGCGCGCGCCGGCGTTCTCGCGCAGCAGCGTCAGAATGCGGTCGGCGAGGCGGATGATCGGCTCGTTCGAGGAGCCGCCGAAGATGTGGTAGTAGTTCAGGTTTTCGATCGCCGCGCGCGCCGCCTCGGCGATCTCCGGCCGGCCGTAGCCGATGTTGACGCACCAGAGGCCGGCGCCGCAGTCGATCATCTCGCGGCCCTTGTGATCGCGGATGCGCACCCCCTTGCCGCGGCCGACGATCAGCGGGCCGCTCTTCATGTGGGTGGCGATCGAGGTCAGCGGATGCAGCACGCTCTGCCGGTCCATGTCCTCGAGCGAATAGTTCGGCCTCTCTTCGAGCATCTTCCGTCTCCGTTGTTGGCGCGCCGGATCTCTCGGCCGCGCCCGGCAGGCCTGTCCGCTGCCGAAGTCAACCACAGCCGCGTCGTGGTGACCAGATCGGCGCCGTGGCGGGCGCCCGCCTCCGTCAGGTCCGTCTATTGCACGATCTTGGGGTCCGCGAGCGGCACCCAGTGGTACTCGTTGCGCAGGTACTCGATCGTGGCGCCGTCACGCAGGAACGTGACCCGCGCCACCTGCCCGTCCGCATCGTACCAGATATCGCGCTCTTCCTCGCCGACCATCTGATAGTGATCGACCGCGAGCTCGCGGCCCTCGATCGCCATGCGCTCCTTGCCGAGATAGTGGAACCCCACGTCCACCGTCTTGTCCTCGATCACCGAGGCGAAGCTGCCCGGCGGCGAGGTCACCGTCGCCTGGTTCCACAGGGCCAGGATCCTGGTCGAGCTGTCGAGCTTCTCGACCCGGTCGTTGACCGTGCGCACGAAGCCCTCGCCATGCGCGCGCACGGTGATGCGGTACTCGCGGCCGTCGTCGTCGGTCCAGGCATCGATCAGGACCGGCTTGCCGTCCTGCCAGATCTCGTGGCGCTGGTGGCGGAAGCGGAACACCGGCACCATGGCGAAGCTGACCTTGAGCTCCATCGCGGCCTCGATCTCGACCCGCCCGCCGTCATGGCGGAAGGTCACCCGGTGCGCGCCGATCGGCGCGCCATCGCGGCTCACCTTGAACGTGAAGGTGCCGGCGTGGTGCGCCCACGCGCCGGACGGCGCGATAGCGAGCGCCGCGCATGCGAACACGCCGGCCCATCGCATGGCCGTCATGTCGATTCTCTTCTTCCACGTTCCCAAGCACGTGCAATCTAGCGGGCTCGGGCGGCCAGCGCCACCCCGCGTCAGCCGCTCAGCATGCGCGCGACGTCGCGTGCAGCGTAGGTGAGAATGCCGTCGCAACCGGCGCGCTTGAAGGCGAGCAGCGCCTCGAGCATCGCGCGCTCGCCGTCCAGCCAGCCGCGCTCCGCCGCCGCC
>JAREAF010000088.1 GCA_029240475.1 Rhodospirillales bacterium
TTGATCCTGAACAGCCGTTCGCCTGCTGATCCTGCTTGCCGCCGGCCCGATCCTTGCCTTTGACCGCAACGCCCGTCATCTCCCCACTCCCTCGTGTTCGTCGTTGAGGAGTCGAGACATGGGCCGCCACGGCCGGTTTGTCTCTGGGCTCGGCATTAGGCCGTAACGAAAGAGATCATGGGACTATCGTAAGGAGACATTGCGCGGCGAGGATCAAGGCGGCGCGGCAACAGACTACGACGACCATTCCGGTCGCCGCGGTCAGGTGCGATTGCAGCCTATCACGGGGGCGCTCAGGGAATCGCAAGAGGACGCTTACCGCGCCCTCCAGCCTTCAGCGCGTCGGGATCGGCTTCTCGCCGCTGTAATCGTAGAAGCCTCGGCCGGACTTGCGGCCGAGCCAGCCCGCCTCGACATATTTCACGAGCAAGGGGCAGGGCCGGTACTTGCTGTCGGCGAGCCCGTCATAGAGCACCTGCATGACGGCAAGGCAGGTGTCGAGGCCGATGAAGTCGGCGAGCTCCAACGGGCCCATCGGGTGGTTGGCGCCGAGCCGCATGGCGGTGTCGATCGCCTCGACCGAGCCCACGCCCTCATAGAGCGTGTAGACGGCCTCGTTGATCATCGGCAGGAGGATGCGGTTGACGATGAAGGCCGGGAAGTCCTCGGCCGAGGCGGTGGTCTTGCCGAGCCGCTCGGAGAGCTCCTTCACCCGGGCATAGGTCTCGTCGTCGGTGGCGAGGCCCCGGATCACCTCCACCAGCTTCATCAGCGGCACCGGGTTCATGAAGTGCATGCCGATGAACTTCGCCGGCCGGTCGGTCGCGGCCGCCAGGCGCGTGATCGAGATCGAGGAGGTGTTCGAGGCGATGACCGCGTCGGCTTTGAGGAACGGGACGAGCTTCTTCAGGATCTCGCGCTTGATCTGCTCGTTCTCGGTCGCCGCCTCGATGACGATGTCGGAGTCTTTCAGCAGCGCATAGTCGGTGCCGGCCTTGATGCGTTTCAGCGCGGCCTTGCGCTCCTCGTCCTGGATCATGCCGCGCCGCACCTGGCGCTGCATGTTCTGGTCGATGGTGTCGAGCGCGCGCTTCACCGCCTCTTCGCTGACATCGACGATGCGGACCTCGAGCCCGGCCAGGGCCCCGACATGGGCGATGCCGTTGCCCATCTGACCGGCTCCGATCACGCCCATGCTCTTGATCATGGCTCTAAGCTCCTCTCGCCTGTCAGGAGGGCTTTTCGAGGGCTTGCGTCAACTCCGGCACGAGCTGGAAGAGGTCGCCCACGATGCCGTAATCGGCCACCTGGAAAATGGGCGCTTCCTCGTCCTTGTTGATGGCGACGATGACCTTGCTGTCCTTCATGCCGGCGAGATGCTGGATCGCGCCGGAGATGCCGACGGCGACATAGAGCTCGGGCGCGACGATCTTGCCGGTCTGCCCGACCTGGTAATCGTTCGGCACATAACCGGCATCCACGGCCGCGCGGGAGGCGCCGACCGCGCCGCCGAGCTTGTCGGCGAGCTTCTCGAGCAGATGGAAGTTCTCGCCCGACTGCATGCCGCGGCCGCCGGAGACGACCACGCGCGCGGAGGTCAGCTCCGGCCGCTCGGACCGGCTCAGGGCCGCGCCCACATAGCTGGAGAGCCCCGCATCGCCCGCCGCAGGCACGGTCTCGATCTTCGCCGCGCCGCCTTCTACGGCGGCGGGCTCGAAGGCGGTGCCGCGCACGGTCACCACGACCTTCTCGTCGGTCGCCTCGACGGTCTGCATCGCATTGCCGGCATAGATCGGCCGGACGAAGACCTTGGGACCCTCGACCGCCATGATGTCCGAGACCTGCGCCACGTCGAGCAGCGCCGCCACGCGCGGCATCACGTTCTTGCCGAAGCTGTCCGCGCCGGCCAAGAGATGGCTGAACCCGCCCGCCAGCGAGACCACCAGCTTGGCGACATTCTCGGCCAAAGGATTGGCATAGAGCGGATCGTCCGCGACCAGAACGCGGTCGACGCCTGCGACCTTCGCGGCGGCCTCGGCCACCGGTGCGCAGCCCGATCCCGCCAGCAGGACGGAAACGCCGCCGCCGATCTTCTGCGCGGCGGTCACGGCGGAGAGCGTCGCCGCCTTCAAGGCGCCGCCGTCATGCTCGCCGACAACCAGAACGGCCATGGGTCAAATCACCTTCGCATCGTTGCGGAGCTTGTCCACCAGCTCCTGAACCGTCTTCACCTTGATGCCGGCCTGGCGCTTGGGCGGCTCGACCACCTTGAGGGTCTTCAGGCGCGGCTTGGGATCGACGCCGAGCGCCTCGGGCGTCAGCGCCTCGATCGGCTTCTTCTTGGCCTTCATGATGTTCGGCAGCGAGGCGTAGCGCGGCTCGTTGAGGCGCAGGTCGGTGGTGATGATCGCCGGCAGCTTGATCCGGATGGTCTCGAGCCCGCCATCGACCTCGCGCGTCACCTCCGCGCCCTCGCCCTCGATATTGAGCTTGGAGGCGAAGGTCGCCTGCGGCCAGCCGAGCAGGCCCGCCAGCATCTGGCCGGTCTGGTTCGAATCGTCGTCGATCGCCTGCTTGCCGACGATGACGATGCCGGGCTGCTCCTTCTCGATCACCGCCTTGAGGAGCTTGGCGACGGCCAGCGGCTGCAGCTCGACATCGGTCTGCACATGGATGCCGCGATCGGCGCCCATGGCGAGCGCGGTGCGAATGGTCTCCTGCGAGGGCGCCCCGCCCAGCGACACGGCGACGACCTCGGTCGCCTTGCCGGCTTCCTTGAGGCGGATCGCCTCTTCCACCCCGATCTCATCGAACGGGTTCATCGCCATCTTCACGTTGGTGAGTTCGACGCCGGTGTTGTCGGCCTTCACGCGCACCTTCACGTTGGCATCGATGACGCGCTTTACCGCGACCAGAACTTTCATGGAACTGCCTTATTCGACCAGCCGGTCAGCATTATACCGCGCCGCACCATAGGAGCATGACAGAGACGTGTCAACGCAGCGCCGCTGCCATTCCGCAATGCCGCAAAAGCGACCGTTACCGGTTCGCGCCCGGCTTCCAGAGCACGTCGCCGGAGCCCTTGCCGTTGCTCCAGCGGGCGAGCACGAAGAGGTGGTCGGAGAGGCGGTTGAGATAGCGGATCGCGGCGGGGTTCACCGGCTCGGCCTCGGCCAGGGACGTGGTCGCGCGCTCGGCCCGGCGCACGACCGTGCGCGCGAGATGCAGCCATGCGGCGGCGGCCGAGCCGCCCGGCAGGACGAAGGAATTGAGCGGCTTCAGCTCGGCATTGAGGGCATCGATCTCGCGCTCCAGCCGCTCGACCTGCGAATCGACGACGCGCAGCGCCTGGCCTTCGGCCTCGCCCTCCTTGGGCGGGATGCAGAGATCGCCGCCGAGATCGAACAGATCGTTCTGGATGCGCCCGAGCATGGCCTCGGCCTCGCCTTCGAGATGGAGGCGCGCCAGGCCGATCACCGCGTTGGCCTCGTCGACGGTGCCGTAGGCCTCGACCCGGGCATGGTGCTTGTCCACGCGCGTGCCGTCGCCGAGCGAGGTGCGGCCCTTGTCGCCGCCGCGGGTGTATATGCGGGTGAGCTGAACCATGGCCGATCCCTCGCGCCCTACGCTCGCCTCAGCTCCGGTAGGTCAGCATGAAGACGATGAAGAGCAGGATGGCGAGCCCCTGCAGGCCGATGCGGGCACGCATGAGCTTGTTGCCGTACTTCTTGTTGAACTCGCCGCCCTTGGCCATGCTGACGATGCCGAGCAGGAGCGCGCCCACCGCGGCGATCATGGCGCCGACGATGGCGATGGGGAAAAGGCTTTCCATGAGGAAGATATAGCGCCTGCCGCCGCGGCTGCCCAGCGGCAGACCTTCGCGTTAGTTCCTCTCGCCGGACAGCAGCCCGCGGGCGATGACCTGCGCCTGGATCTCGGCCGCGCCTTCGAAGATGTTGAGGATGCGGGCATCCACCAGCACGCGGCTGATGGGGAACTCCATGGCATAGCCGTTGCCGCCATGGATCTGCACGGCGAGGTCGGCATTGGCCCAGGCCACGCGCGCGGCGAGGAGCTTGGCCATGCCCGCCTCGATGTCGCAGCGACGGCCGCTGTCCTTGGCGCGGGCGGCGGCGAAAGTGAGCTGGCGGGCCGCCATGGTCTCGACCGCCATCGCCGCGATCTTGCCGAAAACACGCGGGAATTGGGCGATCGGCTTGCCGAACTGCTTGCGGCTGGTGGCGTAGGCGATGGCCAGCTCCAGCGCGTTCTGCGCCACGCCGACCGCGCGCGCGGCGGTCTGGATGCGCGCCGATTCGAAGGTCGCCATCAGCTGCTTGAAGCCCTGGCCCTCCGTCCCGCCCAGGAGCGCATCGGCCGGCACGCGGAAATCGTCGAAGCCGATCTCGTACTCCTTCATGCCGCGATAGCCCAGCACCGGGATCTCGCCGCCGCGCATGCCGGGGACCGGGAACGGGTCCTCGGCCGTGCCGCGCGGCTTCTCGACGATGAACATGGAAAGGCCGCGCCAATCTTTCGAATTGGGATCGGTGCGGGCGAGCAGGGTCATCACGTCGGCGCGCGCGGCATGGGTGATCCAGGTCTTGTTGCCGGTCACGCGATAGACATCGCCGTCGCGCACCGCGCGCGTCTTGAGCGCACCGAGATCCGAGCCGGTGTCGGGCTCGGTGAAGACCGCCGTCGGCAGGATCTCGCCTGAGGCGATCTTCGGCAGCCATTTTTGCTTCTGCTCCTCCGTGCCGCCGAGGCGGATCAGCTCGGCCGCGATTTCAGACCGGGTCGCCAGCGAGCCAATGCCGAGCGCGCCGCGCGACAGCTCCTCGGTGACGACGACCATGGCGAGCTTGCCCAGCCCCGCGCCGCCATACTCCTCCGGCACGGTCATGCCGAAGACCCCGAGCTCGGCCAGCCTGCCGATCAGCTCCAGCGGGATCAGCTCGTCCTTGAGGTGCCAGCGATGGAAGGGCTCCGCGGTCTCGGTCGCGATCCGGCGGAAGGGCTCGCGCACCATTTCCAGCGTCTCGTCGGCGAGGCCTTGCACGCCGAACCGGCCGTCGGCGGCGGCCACGGCAATTGCGATTCGCGCATCGAGCGTGTTGCCCTGCGCCAGAAGGGCGCGCACCGAGCCATTGGCCGCCAGGCGCGCCGCGGCCCCCTCCGCCCCGAGATCGGGCGGGCGCACCACCTCGCCCTGGCTCATGGCGATGCCGCCCTGCAGCTGGGCCAGATACTCGCCGAACCCGGCTCCCGCGATCAGCCGCTCGATCTCGCCGAGCTGTCCCGCGGCCTCGAGCCGTCGGCACCAGTCGCGCAGCTCCTTGAGGGCGGCGACCGTGGTCGCGACCCAGGCATAGCCGTGGGCGGCGAACTGATTGGCCTCGAGCAGGACCGGATCGAGCCGCCCCGATTTGGACAGCGCGCCAGCGAGGCCCGCGCGCACCTCCTCGGCATAGCGCTCGGCCGCGGCGAGGGCGCCGTCGAGCTGGGTCAGGAGTTGCGCCGACATCGGGTCGGAGTGTCGCTAGCGCACCGAGGCTTCGATCGCGTCCTCGAAGGTCCTCAGGCCCGCCCGCGGCGCCTGCACCAGCACGGCCATGTTCCCCGGCTTGTGCAGGTTCTTCCACATCTTGGTGTGCGCCGCCGGGATGTCGGAGAAGGGGAAGACCTCGGACATGCAGGGGTCGATGCGCCGCTCGATCACCAGGCGGTTGGCCTGGCTCGCCTGCAGAAGGTTGGCGAAGTGGCTGCCCTGGATGCGCTTCTGCCGCATCCAGACGAAGCGCGCGTCGAAGGTGATGTTGTAGCCCGTCGTGCCGGCGCAGAACACCACCATGCCGCCGCGCTTCACCACGAAGCAGGAGACCGGGAAGGTCTGCTCGCCCGGATGCTCGAAGACGAAATCGACGTCGTTGCCCTTGCCGGTGATCTCCCAGATCGCCTTTCCGAACTCGCGCACCTTCTTCATGTACTCGCCGTACCCGCCCTGGTCGTTGATCTCAGGGAGCCGGCCCCAGCAGTCGAACTTGCTGCGGTTGACGACGCCGCGCGCGCCGAGCTGCATGACGAAATCGCGCTTCGAATCGTCAGAGATGACGCCGATCGCGTTCGCGCCGGCGGTGGCGATGAGCTGGATGGCCATCGAGCCGAGGCCGCCTGCCGCGCCCCAGACCAGGACGTTGTGGCCGGGCCTGAGGATGTGCGGGCGATGGCCGAACAGCATGCGGTAAGCGGTCGCGAGGGTGAGCGTGTAGCAGCCGCTCTCCTCCCAGGTGAGGTGCCTCGGCCGCGGCATCAGCTGGCGCGCCTGCACCTTGGCGAACTGCGCGAAGGAGCCGTCCGACGTCTCGTAGCCCCAGATCCGCTGCGAGGGCGAGAACATCGGGTCGCCGCCGTTGCACTCCTCGTCGTCGCCGTCGTCCTGGTTGCAATGGACGATGACCTCGTCGCCGACCTTCCAGCGCTTCACCTTGGAGCCGACCGCCCAGACGATGCCGGACGCATCCGATCCGGCGATATGGTACTCGGCCTTGTGCACGTCGAAGGGCGAGATTGGCTTGCCGAGCGCGGCCCAGACGCCGTTGTAGTTGACGCCCGCCGCCATCACCATGACCAGGACCTCGTCCGAGTCGATGGGCGGGGTGGGCAGCACCTCGCATTGCATGGCCGATTCGGGCTCGCCATGCCGCTCCCGGCGGATGGCCCAGGCATACATCTTGGCCGGAACATGGCCCAAGGGGGGGATCTCGCCCACTTCGTAGAGATCCTTCGGGCCGGACTTGCTGCGCAGCGGAATGACGGCGGCGGCTTCAGACATGGCTCTCCCCTCACGCCATATTGCATCGCAACATTACACAAATGATTTCGCGAAGGCGAGGTTCCGCGATCATTTGTGCGCGATTTGGGGATATCCGGCCGGAGTGCTCAGTCGCAGGCCGCGCGGATCGCCTGCCATTCCGCCTCGGTGAAGGCATCGCCGCCGGCGGTCCGGTCCGGGATCGCGGCGGCGCGCGCGGCGCTTGCCGGATGGGTGGAGAGCCACTCGAGAGCGCCCCCGGCTTCCCCTTGCAGCGCCTCCAGCCGGGTGAAGAACCGCTTCAAGCCCGTGGACCGGACCCCTTCGGCCTGAAGCATCTCCACCGCAAGTCGGTCCGCTTCCTCCTCCGCCGCGCGGCTATAGGACAGCTCGACCACCGTCGCGGCGATCGCCGCCACGTCCAGCCCCGCCCCGCCCGTGATGATCTGCAGCAGCACCTGGACGCCGAGGCCGCGCACGACGCTCTCGTGGGTGTGGCGCTCGACGACGTGGCCGACCTCATGCGCCAGCACGCCGGCAAGCTCGTCCGGATCGCTTTTCCCGATGAGGCCGCGCAAGATCACGATGCGGTCCCCCGGGACGGCGAAGGCATTCATCTCGGACATATCGAGGACCTCGACCCGGATCTGGCCTTCATGGCCCCGGCTCGCGGCGAGCCGGGTGGCGAAGTCCTGGAGCGCGCGGCGGCCCGGGCCCTCGGCGCAGAGCGGGTGATCGGCCGACAGAATCTGGATGGTGGCGGAGCCGATCGGCTCGAGCCAGGAGGGCGGCACCAGGGGTCCGAGCCAGCGCGGCGCCCAATCGAAGACGGTGAGGGCCGCCAGGGCGGCCGCCGCGGCGCCGCCGAGGACGATGGTGAGCGCCCGGCGCCGGCGCCCCCCTTGAGCGCGCGCCAGCTCGGGCATCATCATCCGCAGCTCGGCGAGGTCTCGAGCGGTCGCGATCAGGAGCCTGGAATCGGCGGCGCTGCGGCAGCCGAGGGCGAATGGGCCACGTCCTTCCCAATCGCCGGCCGGCTCGACATCCGCGACGGGCCAGCGCGCCATCGTGCCGCCGTCGGGCGCCTTGATCCAGAGCTGCCCGTGCGAAACCTGCAGCCGCGCATCGTGCGCCGCCGCGGTCTGGCCGTCATAGAAGCGGGCGGGAATCCCGAGCGCGGTCACAAGACGCCGATGTCCCCCGCATCCAGCAATCCTTCCCCGGTGCCGGGCCGCTTCTCCTGGCTTTGCCGGACCGCCGCGTCGACTTGTCCCGTGACGATCAGGTGCTGGGCGAAATAGCGCCAGTTCAGATGCGTGGCCACCGGGCGGGCCAGACCGAAGGTCGCGCCCACCAGCAGCGCCTGCAACAGGATCATGCCGATGATGCCGATGATGCTGGCGTCCGTCCCGAACTGGACGCCGGCGACCGAGGTCGAGTTCAGCGTATGGCGATAGACCACGATCGAATAGACCAGCAACAGAAGGCCGCCCAGGATCTCAACCAGGATGAGACCGACGACGCCGGCGCCGATGGCTGCGACCAGCCCCGCCCCTTCGAGGCTGCCGAACGCGGCGGGCGCGAGCGCCACCAGCGCCAGGATCAGCCCGGCAATCACCATCCAGGCGACGAGCCAGGCGCCGAACACCGCGCGCACCGATCCCGAGAACTCGAACGGCGCGGTGCCGAATCGCATGCGCGTGATGCGATAGCGGGCGAGATCGATGCTGCGGAACGGCACCGCCTGGAACAGGGTGAAGGGCATCACCAGGCTCCAGCCATGCGCGCGCATCGCATAGACGAGGCCCGAGCCGACCATGGCGCCGCGGATGCCGCGCCAGCGGGTCCGGCTCAAGCGGTAGCGCAAGCCCCAATAAGCCGCGGCCGGGGCGAGCAGGAAGACGGCCAGGATGGGCAAGGTCTGCGCGAGGACGGACCCCAGCGCGTTCCCCAGGAAGGTCAGCACGATGCCGGGCAGCGCCAGCAGCAGCAGGAAACCGGCCGCTTTGAGAAAGCCGAGCGCCAGCTCGCCGCCCGTGCCGGTCCACTCGAACGGGTCCCCGTCGAGCGAAAGCTGGGACAAGTGGTAGCGCCGCTCCTTGGCAGCGGCCCAGAAATTGTAGAAGCCGAGCGTCGGGATCGCGAGCAGCAGCTTGATCAGGAAGATCTTGTA
>JAREAF010000583.1 GCA_029240475.1 Rhodospirillales bacterium
ATCCCTGCACGTCACCTTCTGCCAGCGGCCGGAGTGGGACGCGCTCGCCGCCGCCGGCCTGCTCCGCCGCCAGGGCGTGCAGTACCACTGGCACAACCGCGGCTACCGGAGCTTCGACGACTTCCTCGCCACGCTCAAGAGCAGCAAGCGCAAGACGATCCGGAAGGAGCGCGCCCGCGTCGCCGAGCAGGGGCTGACCCTCGAGACCCTGACCGGCGCGGCGCTCACGCCCGCGATCTGGGACGTCTTCTACCCCTTCTACCGCTCGACCGTCGACAAGCGCTGGGGCAGCGCCTACCTGCGCAAGCGCTTCTTCCAGCGGCTCGGCGAGACGATGGCGGAGCGGGTGGTCCTGGTCATGGCGCGCCATGGCGGGCGCTACGTCGGCGGCGCGCTCAACCTGCAGGGCGGCGACACCCTCTACGGCCGGATCTGGGGCTGCCGCCAGCCGTTCGAGTTCCTCCACTTCGAGGCCTGCTACTACCAGGCGATCGAGTTCGCGATCGCCCATGGCCTCGCCCGCGTCGAGGCCGGCGCGCAGGGGCCGCACAAGCTGCAGCGCGGCTACGAGCCGGTGCCGACCTACAGCGCCCACTGGATCCGCGATAAGGGCTTCAAGGACGCGGTCGAGCGCTTCCTCGCCCAGGAGCGCGCAGAAGTGACGCTCGAAATGGAGCAGCTCCGCGAGCTGCTGCCGTATCGGCAGGAGCAGGGATGCCCGGTTCGCTAATCGCGGAGGACCCAAAAGACCGACAACAGCAATCACACCGTTTTTCGCGCTGATCCGGTATTGCACATCCTCCACTCCGCCACATCTGTTAGAATGAAGGGCCTTGCCGAGTGGCTGGCTCCGATGACAGCAGCGGAGTCTCAGCGGTGGACAACCTCGAATTAACCAGGATCTTTGCCAGCTCCAGCGCGGATGAAACGGTCCAAGACCGCATGTGCGTACAATTTGAGCGGCCGCCCATCGGGGTCAAAGAAGACGATATGATAACGGTTTGCGAAGAAATATTCTATGTGCTCGCCAAAAGCACCCCGTTGCTAAGCATCGAAGCGGGAGAAGAAGACATCAAAGTCGCCTATCAGACGAGATCACCTCAGGCCAGCCTTCACATGCTCTTTCGGAAAGTCAACGACCTCGAGTATGAACTCCTGACGGAGCCTCATCACATCGACATCTTGAATTGTTAAGCTATCTTCGCTGAGCCATTGACCTTGCGGAATGCGCCCTGGGCAGGCGGGCCATGAGGATGGGAGCCAAGTCACCCGCGGATGATCACCGGGGAGCGTGTGGAGCCAACTCCCGGACCCAGTCCATGCTTGCGCGTGAACCGTGACCGCGGGAGTTCGTCGGGCCAGCGGCCGGGCCGCCGTCTACCGCCGCGGCGATTGCCGGCGTTCCCCGAAGCGTTGCCGGCAAAACCGAAGACTCCGGTGCAGGGTGGAGGGATACGGTCGAGGTCTACGACAAGACCAGGGAAACGACATCGCGGCGAGTTCGATCCGGTGAGCGGCAAGCGCCTCAGGCCGGCCAATCCGCGAAGAGGCGTCGAGCCGTGAACAGCGAGCCCGAGGAACGACTCGCGAGAGGCTTTGTGTTACAGGGCTTCGATCGCACGACGGACGAGCTGAAGATCGAGTTGCATCTGGAGCCGGTGCCGATCGGTCAGCTGCGCTCGTTGTTCGACGTCGGCAACGACCCCGAGATGTGCGACGCCTACTCCGTGGACGCCGTCAAAGCGGGCGCCCTCGCGCCGCTGGTCACCGAGCCGATCGACCTCGACAGATACGACTTTTTCCTGCAACGCTACGCGTAGCTCGTCGGATAGTTGCGCGACAGCGTCACGCCAGGATACGACGGAGCGCGCGGAGCGTGGTCTCGATGTCGGCACGGGTGGCGCCTCGCTTGCGAGATGGAGCAGCTGCGCGAGTTCCTGCCGTATCGGGCCCCTTAGTTCAGGCAAAGGCCGGTTGAGATACCCTGCGCCTTGGCGAAAGAGGCGCGCGTTACTGCGCGCGTAGATTGGCGGCGGCTGTCCATCCGACGTACTTGATCTGCCTGTTGAGGCCGCCCCGCGGCTGGGGGGTGCCTCGCGCTTCGGCTCCTGTCGCCCCGCGCTCATAGACTTCGATGATGAACGATACCCGCGCCTTATCGCCACTTCGATCGACTTCGGCGACGAACGGGGCCATCACGTCCGCGAGACGCTCCGAGGTCATGCGGATGCACTTTGCGCGCAGCTCGATCTCCAGCGCCTGCGGATCTTGTCCCTTGCGCTCCGAAGCGATCGCCTCGTCGTAGGCCTCTGGCGTGGCGCACACCCACGAGCCTTCGGCCAACGTCTGTGGCTCGGCCCCGTACGCCGCCGCGCCGAGGGCGACGCCCAGCAACGTCATCACAAAGCGCACGGTCAGTCCTTCCGCTACTCTCTAACAGACCCGGCCATCCTGCGGCAGTCAGCGGTGGTAGCGTAACCCCGATCGCGCGGGGGCCGCAAACGCTGCCGATCGCCTCGTTGCAGGAACGCGCCGAAATGGCGCGCGAACTCGAGCAGCTGCGCGAGCTTCTGCCCCCACCGACAGAGCTGACCGAGCCGCATGCCAGCGACCATTCGGCCCCTCCGAGGCGCGTTGAGAGTCAAGGGCTGGCGCCGAGCCATACCGATACACGCGCTGTGTCGAGATAGAACCGGTCGGCCCTTCCGATCGCAGGACCGCTGGCACGGTTCGAGGTATCCTGAGCTATGCCGCCAGAAGCCGGCGCAGCGCGCGGAGCGTGGTCTCGATGCCGGCGCGGTCGACGT
>JAREAF010000584.1 GCA_029240475.1 Rhodospirillales bacterium
CAATTTGTTTTGGATGCTCAGTCTAAGTCTGGCGCCGCCCACGAATTTCTTCTTGCATTGCGAGACTGCATCACGTCTCGCCCTCAAGTTTCAGCTTTGGCGTTTGTAATGTATCTCTCCGGTGAAGGCCGTCTTGCCGGATTGAGGCTTGGCGTTGAGGACTGTTCGTATGGACAGTCATACGCACAGTGCGCAATTCGGGCGGCTCGAGGTGGTCGAGACGGGTCGACGCCGACGCTGGTCTGAGGACGAGAAGCTCCGGATTGTTATGGAGAGCTTGCGCGGGCGGCGGCTTGTATCGGCGACGGCACGCCGATACGGGATCACCCGATCGATGCTGGTCACGTGGCGACGAGCGTTTGGCCCCGAGCAGGTCGGCCCCGAAGGGGCGGCACCGGGCTTTGTGCCGGCGCTGATCGTCCCCGAGGGTGGGCCGAGAACCGGGACGGCCCCGACCGGACGCATGGAGATCGTCGTCAGGAGCGGGCGTCGGATCATTGTCGATGCGGGGGTAGACGCGGCGGCGCTCGCGCGGGTGCTCGAGGTTGTGGACCGCCGATGATCCCGGTCCCGTCGGGTGTTCGGGTTTGGCTGGCGACTGGCGTGACCGATATGCGCCGCGGCATGAACGGGCTGTCGCTTCAGGTCCAGGAAGCATTTGGCCGAGATCCCCATGCTGGCGATCTCTACGTCTTCCGCGGACGCCGGGGCGATCTGATCAAGGTGCTTTGGCATGACGGCCTCGGGTTGTCGCTCTATGCCAAGCGCCTTGAGCGGGGTCGGTTCGTGTGGCCGTTGCCGGCCGACGGCGTCGTTCCGATCACTCCAGCGCAGCTCGGCTACTTGCTGGAGGCGATCGATTGGCGGCATCCGCAACGAACGTGGAGACCGGGTGCGGCAGGGTGACTCATCCCCCACAAGTTTTGCCACGGAGCGCGGCGAATCTGCTCTCCTGTGTTCATGCCCATCTCGGCACTCCCGGATGACGTCGAAGCGCTGAAGCGCCTGGTGCTGGCGCGTGAAGCCGATCTCGCCGACGCTCGGGCGCGGCAATCGAGCTCCGAGGCTCTGATCGCGCACTTGCGGCTCACGATCGAGAAGATGAGACGCGACCTCTACGGGCAGCGCAGCGAGCGGGGCGCGCGCCTTCTGGACCAGATGGAACTCGAACTTGAGGAGCTCGAGGCGGCGGCCTCGGAGGATGAGCTCGCCGACGAGAGAGCCGCCGCGGCCGCGGACACGACCGTACGCTCGTTCACGCGCAAGAGGCCCTCCCGCAAGCCGTTCGCGGAACATCTGCCGCGCGAGCGGATCATCGTGCCCGGCCCGACCGCGTGCACGTGCTGCGGGTCGACCCGGCTTGCTAAGCTCGGCGAGGATGTGAGCGAGACGCTGGAGGTCGTGCCGCGGCAGTGGAAGGTGCTGCAATACGTTCGGGAGAAGTTCACGTGCCGGTCGTGCGAGGGGATCTCGCAAGCGCCGGCGCCGTTCCGTGTGTTGCCGCGCGGCTTTGCCGGCCCGAGCCTTCTCGCCATGGTGCTGTTCGAGAAGTACGGACAGCATCAACCTCTCAACCGGCAGGCGGAGCGCTACCGCCGGGAGGGCGTCGACCTTAGCCTCTCGACCCTTGCTGACCAGGTCGGGGGCTGTGCCGTGCTGCTGCGTCCTCTCTACGACCTGATCCAGGCTCACGTGCTCGCCGCGCCTCGCGTGCACGCCGACGACACTACCGTCCCGGTTCTCGCCAAGGGCAAGACCGTGACCGGGCGAGCCTGGGTGTACGTGCGCGACGAGCGGCCGTTTGGCGGGCCCGACCCGCCCGCCGCGGTGTTCCACTACTCGCGCGATCGGACCGGTGATCATCCCGAGCGCCATCTCGAGGGCTATTGCGGGATCGTGCAAGCCGACGCGTATGCCGGCTTCAATAGGCTCTACGCGTCTGACCGTCGTCCTGAGCCATTGATCGAAGCGGCATGTTGGGCCCACGCGAGGCGCAAGTTCTTCGTGCTCGCCGACGTCGCCGCAAAAGCGCGCGGGAGGCTGCCCGTCGTCGCCCCGCTCGCGATCGAAGCCGTCAAGCGCATCGATGCGATCTTTGCGATCGAGCGCGAGATGAATGGCGTCGCGGCTGCGGAGCGTCTCTTTGCTCGCCGGCAACGGACCGTGCTTCTCGTCGACGACCTCGAGGCATGGATGCGGACCGAGCGTGCGAGGCTGTCGCGGCATGCGGAGGTCGCCAAGGCTATGGACTACATGCTCAAGCGCTGGGCCGCGTTCGCGCGCTTCCTCGACGACGGCCGCATCTGTCTGTCGAACAACGCCGCCGAGAGGGCGCTGCGTGGCATCGCGCTGGGCCGCAAGGCGTGGCTCTTCGCCGGCTCAGACCGCGGCGGCGACCGCGCCGCACTCATGTACACCCTGATCCAGACAGCCCGACTCAACGAGGTCGATCCGCAGGCTTGGCTCAGCGACGTGCTCGCCCGCATCAACGATCACAGGGCCCGCGACCTCCACCAGCTCCTGCCTTGGAACTGGGCGCCAAACCCCGTCGCGCTCGCTGCCTGATACAAAGCGCCCGGCGCGATCCGGCAGCTTCCGCGGCCCTCACCGAATGCTTACCGCCTTACGGCCGTGCAGCACGGAGATCGCTCGAGCCTTCGGACAAGGCTCACGTAGGGTGCGGCGCACGGTAGAGATCTGAGGGGGGAATCCTCGCCCGTTCGGCGACCAGGAAGGCGTAGGCGGCGATGCATAGGGTGGCATGGTGATGGAAGCCTCGCCAACCTCGTCCCTCGAAGTG
>JAREAF010000585.1 GCA_029240475.1 Rhodospirillales bacterium
TGAGCCGCGCCCAGCCCTTGCCCGCACCGGCCCCGCTGCTTGGGCCCTCCGACCCACCCGCCTTCGAGCTGTTCAATCCCGAGGGCGCGGCGCCGGTCCTGTTCGTCTGCGACCATGCGGGCCGGGCGATCCCGGCCGCGCTTGGGCGCCTGGGCCTGGACGAGACCGCGCTCGCCCGCCACATCGCCTGGGATATCGGCGTCGCCGAGCTCACGCGCGCGCTCGCCCGCCGCTTTGACGCGCCGGCCGCCCTTTCGACCTATTCGCGGCTGGTGATCGACTGCAACCGGCGGCTCGACCATCCGACCTCGATCCCGCCGGTCAGCGACGATGTGGCGATTCCCGCCAATCAGGCGCTGACGCCGGCCGCCCGCCAAGCGCGCACGGAGGCCTGCTTCTTCCCTTACCACCACGCGATCAACGGGTTCCTGGACGGGTTCGCGCGCCGGGGCATCGCACCGGTGTTCCTGTCGATGCACAGCTTCACGCCGGTTTTCCAGGGCTTCGAGCGGCCCTGGCATGTCGGCGTGCTGTGGGACAAGGACCCGCGCCTGCCGCTGCCGCTGATGGCGGCCCTCGCCGAGGAGCCGGGCCTCGTGGTCGGCGACAACGAGCCTTATACGGGCCGCAACCGGCACGGCTATTCCATTCCGATGCATGCCGAGGCGCGCGGGCTCGCGCACGCGCTGCTGGAGATCCGGCAGGACCTGATCGACACCCGCCATGGCGTCATGGAATGGGCCGACCGCCTGGAGCGGGCGCTCCGGCGCGTGCTTGCCGACCCCGCCCTTCATCGCGCGGAGCCGCGCTGATGGCGCGGCCGGCCCCGCCCAGCTTCTCGCTCGGGATCGAGGAGGAATATCTGCTCGTCGACCGGCAGACCCGCGATCTCGTGCCCGACCCGCCCGAGGCGATGCTGGAGGAATGCCACAAGCGTCTTGAAGGTCGGGTCAGCCCGGAGTTCCTGCGTTGCCAGATCGAGGTCGGCACCCGCGTCTGCTCGGGCCTGGCGGAGGCGCGCGCCGATCTCGCCCATATGCGCGCGACCGTTGCCGAAGTCGCCGGCGACCATGGGCTGGCGCCGATCGCGGCGGCGACGCATCCCTTCGCCTCCTGGACCGCGCAGAAGCCGACCGAGCGCGAGCGGTACCTCACGCTGGCGCGCGACATGCAGGCGCCGGCGCGACGGCTGATCATCTGCGGCTTGCATGTGCATGTCGGGCTCGAGGACCCGCAGCTGCGGATCGACCTGCTGGGCCAGGTCGCTTACTTCCTGCCGCACCTGTTGGCGCTCTCGACCTCCTCGCCCTTCTGGCGCGGCAACGATACCGGGCTGAAGTCGTACCGGGTCGCGGTCTTCAACGAGATGCCGCGCACCGGCCTGCCCGAGAGCTTCGATTCCTACGCCGAGTACGAGCGCCATCTGAGCGTGCTGGTGAATGCCGGGCTGATCGAGGATGGCACCAAGCTCTGGTGGGACTGCCGCCCGAGCGCGCGCTTCCCGACGCTCGAGCTGCGCATCCCGGACATCTGCACGCGGCTCGACGACGGCATCGCCATCGCCGCGCTCTATCGCTGCCTCTTGCGCATGCTCTGGCGCCTGCGGATCTCGAATCAGCGCTGGCGGCGCTACTCGCACATGCTGATCAACGAGAACCGCTGGCGGGCGCAGCGCTATGGCCTCGACGAGGGGCTGGTCGATTTCGGCAAGGGCGAGGTGGTGCCGGTCGCCGATCTCCTGGAGGAGATCATCGCCCTCACCCGCGAGGATGCCGAGGCGCTGGGCTGCGTGGCCGAGGTCGACCGGGCGCGCGACATCGTTCGGCGTGGCACCAGCGCACACCGGCAACTGGCTATTTACGGCGCCGCGGTGGAGGCGGGAGCCACGCGCGAGGAGGCGCTGCGGAGGGTCGTGGATTGGTTGATGGAGGAGACGGTAGCGGGTCTCTAAACACCACGATACACCATATTATAGTAATTATCTTACCTACAATCCTCTTAATAACACTCCTGGTTTAGCACTAAAGTTGCCCGCAGCCGCGGGCAGGGGGCTCGCAGGCGTTCTGCCAGGAGCTTCTACGCGTGATCTCCAACCATCCCGCAGTCGGATACCGTCGCTTCCCGCTCCGCACCCTCGCACTTGCCGGAACCGCCCTGACCGCGATCGCCGCGGGGAGCCCGGCCGGAGCGGTTCCAGGCAACGGCACCACGGTCGTGAACAGTGCGGCGGACCTGACCAATCCGCTCGATTTCGACGGCGGGACGCTGCAGTTCAATGTGATGCTGACGACCGCGAACAACGCGACCTTCACGGGCGCGGGCGGCACGATCGACACCAACGGCTTCAATGTCGTGATGTCCGGCGTGTTCAGCGGCACCGGCGGTCTCACGAAGACAGGCAACGGCCAGCTCTACCTCAGCGGAGCGAACACCTATACGGGCGGCACCACGGTCTCGGGCGGCGAGCTCGCGGGCGACACCACCAGCCTGCGAGGCGACATCACAAACAACGCGACCGTCGGCTTCATTCAGAACAGCGATGGGACCTACGCCGGGAGCATGAGCGGCACCGGCTCGCTCACGAAGGTCGGGACTGGCACCTTGACCCTGAGCGGCAATAATAGCTTCACCGGCGGCATCGTCCTCGTCGGTGGCGCGCTCGCGATATCCTCGGGCAGCAATCTCGGATCGGGAACTCTCAACATCAACAATCCGACCACAGTCCGTTTCACCAATACGCTGTCCGCGAACAACACCATCGAGTTGAACGACGCCGGCACCTTCGAAGTGACGGGG
>JAREAF010000586.1 GCA_029240475.1 Rhodospirillales bacterium
GCTCCTGCGCTAGCGCTTGCGCAGCTTCGGGTTCTCGCCCTTGGAGCGCTTCTTGCCGTCCTGCTCGGCGCGGCGGAGCTCGGCGCCTTCCGGCCCTTCCAGCGCGGACTTCGCCGCGGCCGCCGCGGGGCCGGACTTGCCCGAGCGCGCATGCCGCTCCGCGCCGGCATCGTACTGGCGCGCGGCCGAGTAGCTGCCCTCGCCTTCCACCCCGCTCTGGCCGGCGGCGGCGCTGCGGCGGCGATCCTCGCCGCGCGAGCGCTTGCGCCCCTCCTCCTCGGCGCTGCGCAGCGCATCCCCTTCCGGCCCCTCGAAGGCGCGGCGGGCGGCCGAAGCGGCCTCGCTCACCTTGCCCGAGCCGGCGAAGCGCTCGACGCCCTGGCGATACTGGTGCGCGCCGGTGTAGCTGCCCTCGCCCTGCAGCCCGAGCCGCTCGGCCGCGAACTCCCAATTCACCAGATGGTCGAGGAAGGCGGCGATGAAATCCTCGCGCCGGTTCTGGTAGTCGAGATAATAGGCGTGCTCCCAGACGTCGCAGGTGAGCAACGCGTGGCGGCCCGACACCATCGGCGGCTCGCCGTTGGGCGTGGCGATCACCGCCAGCTTTCCGGCCTCGACCACCAGCCAGGCCCAGCCGCTGCCGAAGCGGCCGGTGCCGGTTTCGATGAACTTGTCGCGGAACTTGTCGAAACCGCCGAGGTCGCGCTCGATCATGTCGCCAAGCGCGCCGTCCGGCCGGCCGCCGCCCGAGGGCCGCATGCATTGCCAGAAGAAGCTGTGGTTCCAGTGCTGGCCGGCATTGTTGAAGATTTTCTTGTGCGCGGCGCTCTCCGCGGTGGCCTGGACGATCTCCTCCAGGCGCATCTTCTCGAACTCGGTGCCCTGGATCAGCTTGTTCAGGGTCTCGACATAGGCGGCGTGATGCTTGGAGTGGTGGAACTCCATGGTCTTGGCGGAGACATGCGGCTCCAGCGCGGCTCGGGGATAGGGCAAGGCGGGCAGCTCGAACGCCATCTCTCATCGCTCCATCTTCGCGGGTTTTCCAAGGGATGCGGCGGAGCCGCCAGCGTAGGCCCCGTCGGACTTGTCCAACTCAACGCCTCGCGCAAGGGCGCGTTCAGCCGGATTTTGCCGGGGCCGAACTGCAAAGCAACCAGATTGGCGGGAAATTCGTTCCTATCGGGAAGAGGCACCTGGAGCGGAGGACCGTATGGGTCTGATCCTGCTGATCGTTCTGGTGGTGCTGTTGCTCGCGGCGATCCCGGCCTGGCCCTACAGCCGGGACTGGGGTTACTACCCGAGCGGCGGCCTTGGCATAATCCTTATCATCATCCTCATTCTGCTGATCGCCGGCTACATCTGACCGGCGACAAGTTGGGGGGCCTGCCGAGCGGCGGGGGCGCCGGGCGAAACTGTCCGACGCCCCCGATTGTTTCTAACGCAAGAAGGCAACTTCCGAGGAGAATGAAGATGAATTGGGAACAAGTTCGCGGAAACTGGAACCAAGTCAAAGGCGAAATGAAGAAGCAGTGGGGCAAGCTGACCGACGACGACTTCGCCCAGGTCAATGGCGAGCGCGACAAGCTCGTCGGCCGCATCCAGGAGCGCTACGGCTACGCCAAGGACCAGGCCGAGCGCGAAGTGCGCGATTGGGAAAGCCGGAGCCGGTACTAGGCAGCGGCTGAGTTGACTTCCTGAAAAGCGCAAGTGCCTTCACGGCCGGAAGAAAAGGTGATCCCCTCCCGTCCGACACGGGAGGGGATCACGCGTCTGTGGGCGGCTTCAGCACTTCCGTGGCCATGCCGGACGGCGCCATGATCGTGCCGATCAGCCGCCCACCTTCCTAAGCGCCAGCAAGAAGCCCCCCTGAGCAACCTGAACGGCACGCGGCAGGCTCGAAGCCTATACTGCTCGTGAGCGAGACCACGAGATTGCGAGGACTCCGCTCATGACCAAGCCGCGCAACCGGGTTGTTCAGCTCAGCCGCTTCGGTAATGCCGATGGGCTGGAGGTGGTTGACGCTCCGCTGCCGACGGCCGGTCCGGGCGAGGTGCGGGTCCGGGTGCTCGCATCGAGCCTGCACTACACGGACGTCTTGATCCGGCGCCACCTCTACCCCCAGACCATGCGAGGCCGGCCGCCCTTCGTGATGGGCTATGACGTCGTTGGGGAGATCGACCAACTCGGCGAAGGCGTGAGCGGGTTTCAGCTTGGCGACCGCGTGGCCGACATGACGGTGGTGGGTTCGAACGCGGGCTACCGCACGCTCCGGGCCCACAGCGTGGTCCGCGTGCCGACGGCCGTCGACGCGGCGGAGGCGGCCACGCTCATCTTGAGCTGGACGACGGCGTACCAGCTCCTGCATCGGGCGGCGCGGGTGCGGGCGGGCCAGCGCGTGCTCGTGCATGGAGCCGCCGGCGCGGTCGGTCAGGCGCTGCTCGCGCTGGGCAGCCTGGCCGGTGTCGAGCTCTGGGGCGCCGCGCGCGGCGAGCATGCGGGGCTGATCCGCGAACTCGGCGCCACCCCGATCGATTACCAACGCGAAGACTTCACGAAGGTGCTGCCGGGCGGATTCGACGTCGTCTTCGATGGAATCGCCGAGAACGGCTATCGCCGCTCGTTCGCCGCGCTGAAGCGCGGGGGACTGCTCTGCGCCTATGGCTACTCGGCGGGCGTGCAGGCGCAGCGTCGCATGCTCACCATCCTGATGTGGATCGCGCGCCTGTATCTGTGGAGGTGGCTGCCTGGCGGCAAGCGCGCCGGCTTCTACTCCATCAATGCGATGCGGGCGCGACA
>JAREAF010000587.1 GCA_029240475.1 Rhodospirillales bacterium
GTTCGCTGTGGCAACCGCCGCGGCGCGTCTCGCGAAACGGGACTCGCTGTCGACGCCGGAGGGCCTCGCGGAACTCGCCGCGGCGATCGCCGGCATATGGCAGCATCGTTTTGCGATGCCGAGCGGCAACGACTTCTCAGGCATTGACCTGCAGGAGTGGGTCGAGGCAGCCCTCGAGCCGAGCACGGCCGCACGCACGCCAGCGCCCGAGATGGGCCACACAGCCCATCTCAACGCCGTCGATTGCGAAGGCATCATCGCGGCGCTGACTTTCACCCACGGGCCGGCCTGGTTCGGCGGCCGCTGGGCCCTCCCGGAGACGGGCGTGATCATGAACGGCGGCATGCACAACTTCACCCGGCCCGGGCTCGTTAATCGGCACGGCCGCCGGTTCGGCGTGAGCAACATGACCCCGACGATCGCGCAGATGCCCGATGGCAGCCGGCTCGCGCTTGGTTGTCCCGGCGCGCGGCGGATTCCGACGAACGTCGCTCTGGCGCTTTCGCGGCATTGCTTCGGCGGCGAACCGCTGCAGCAAGCCGTCAGTGGCGGGCGGATCCACGCCGAGGAGATGAGCACGGTGTACTTCGAGGAGGACCGGCTTGGGCTAGCCGTCCGACGCGCGCTCGCGAAGCGCTTCCGGTCGGTGAAGCGCGAGGCGAGCGACAACTACTTCGGTCCCCTCACCGCGATCCGATGCCGCGGGTCCGGGGCGATCGAAGCCGCCGTCGACGACCGGGAGACCCCCGGCTTTTGCGCCTACGCGGATGCGTGAAGAGGCGCCCGATGATGAATCGGACGGTCGCGACGGCGCGGGCATTCAGACGAGCGAGAAGGAAGCGGCCGTGACGGCGATTGGTTTTGTGGGGTTCGGCGAGGTCGCCTCGCGCCTTTCCGCGGCGGTGCTCGCCAATGGCGGCCGGGTCTCGGCCTATGACATCCTTCTCGATGCCGCTGCCGGTGCCGAAACGCTGAAGCGCCGCGCCGGCCACGCCTCGGTCGAGTTCTGCCCCCTGTCCCGCGTAGTCGAAGATTCGGAGATCATCCTCTCCACGGTGACGACCGATGTGGCGGCGGGCGCCGCCGCGGCCTGCGCGCCCTATCTTAAGCCGCGCAACACCTTCGTTGACCTGAACGCCACCTCTCCGAGGGTCAAGCGCCGGATCGGCGAGACGATCGCCGCCTCCGGCGCCGACTTCGTCGAAGGCGCCATCCTCGGCGCGATCGGGGTGACGGGCGCCGGCACCCGCATTCTCGTCTGCGGCGAGAAAGCCGAGCCTGCGGCGCAGGCGCTCACGCGTCTCGGGCTCAACGTTGCGTTCTACGGGCGCGAGATCGGGCGCGCCTCGATGTTCAAGCTCCTGCGAAGCGTCTTCTCGAAAGGGATGGAGGCGCTGCTGCTCGAAACGCTGCTCGCCGCGCGCCGGGCCGGCGTCGCCGACGACGTCTGGCGCGAGATCGTGGGGACGCTCGAGGAGAAGCCCTTCTCGGAAGTCGGCGCCAACTGGATGCGCACCCACGGGACGGCGCACGCGCGCCGCTACCACGAGGTCGTGCAGGTGGAAGAGCTCTTGCGCGAGCTCGGCGTCGAGCCGCTGATCACCCGCGGCACCGCCGCGTTCTTCGAACGCTCCACCCGGCTCTCCCTCGCCGAAAAGTTCGATGCGTCGCCAAAGGGGCCGGAGGAGGTCCTCGGCGCTTTGGACGGGCTCCTCGGCAAGGCATGACTTAAAACAGGAGACAGGATGATGCGTTCCAACAAGATGAAGGCGAAGCTCGCCGCGGGGGAGCCCGCCCTCGGCCTATCAGTGATGATCCCCTCGGCGCAGCTCGTCGAGATGGCGGGCGGCCTCGGCTTCGATTGGGTTTTGATCGATTGCGAGCACGGAACGATCACGCTCGAGACGGTCGAGCTGATGGTCATGGCGGCCGAGGCAAGCGACGTGACGCCGATCGTGCGGCCGCGCTCGAACAACGCGCAGGATGTCGTGGAGGTGATGGACCGCGGCGCCGCAGGCGTTCAGGTTCCCCACGTGACTAATGCCGCGGCGGCGCGCGCCGCCGTCGAGGCTGTCAAGTTCCACCCGCTCGGCCGCCGCGGCCTCGCGGCCGGCACGCGCGCCTCAGGCTACGGCTATCGCGGCTCGGCGGGTGATTTCGTCGCCGCCGCCAATCGCGAGACGCTCGTCTGCGTCCAGATCGAGGACGAGGCTGCGGTCAAGAACATCGACGAGATTCTCAGGGTCGAGGGCGTCGACGTCTTCTTCATTGGGCCTTCCGACCTGTCGCAATCCATGGGATATCCTGGCAACCCGAAGGCGGAGCCGGTCGCAAGTGCGATCGATCGGACGCTGAAGGCCATCGTGGCCGCCGAAAAATTACCCGGTATGCCGGCGACGACTGAAGCTTTGGCAAGCGCCCTCGAAAAGGGAGTTCGCTACACCTATACACACCTTCCCACCCTACTTGGGTCCGCCGCTAGGCAGCACTTAAAGGGACGAGCAAGCGCCAAGTAACAGCACTGAACGGCGACACCCGTCGAGAGCCGAGGCGCGTGCGTCCGTGCCCACCGGCTACCGGGCCGCCTGGAGGTCAACGCCTGGTCCCCTTGGGTCACAATCCGCCGCCCTCACGAGAAGGGCCTCGAGCAGCCGGAGCCCCCTTCCTGAACGAACGTCCTGTGTGGATGGCTCCCGCGTTGCAAGGGTTTTGTGAGGGTTTGGCGCGTTGGTCGGGTGCAGTCTTGTGTCCGGCCTGTTTGCGCGGTCATGAACCGCTGGCCCTGATGGTTTCCG
>JAREAF010000588.1 GCA_029240475.1 Rhodospirillales bacterium
GGGATGCCGTAGATGAGCAGCCCCCCGGCGCGGTCCTGGCGCTCATAAACCTCGACCCGGTAGCCGCGCCGCCGCAGATGAGCGGCGGCTGCCAGTCCGGCGGGGCCCGAACCGACGATCGCGACGGATCGGCCCAGCTCGCGCGCGGGGCGGGGCGGTTTCACCCAGCCGTTGCGGAAGGCGTTCTCGGTCAGGAAGGTCTCGACGGCGCCGATCGTGACCGCCTCGAAGCCGGTCTCGAGGACGCAATTGCCCTCGCAGAGCCGGTCCTGGGGGCAGATGCGGCCGCACACCTCGGGGAAGCTGTTGGTCGCGGCCGAGAGCGCATAAGCCTCCTCCAGCCGACCCTCGGCCGTGAGCTTCAGCCAGTCGGGGATCGCGTTCGTCAGCGGGCAATGGACCTGGCAGAAGGGGATGCCGCATTGCGAGCAGCGGCTCGCCTGGGCCGCCGCCCCCGCCGGCTCGAAGCCCTCCGCGATCTCCCGGAAATCCTGGCGGCGTTCGGCGGCGCTGCGCTTGCGCGGCGCGGCCTGGGGCAGGGTCACGAATTGCTGCATGCCGCCAGCCATGAAAGCGCTCCCCTGCAGGCGGCGCTCCGTCCGCCCTGATAGGACAAATTATCTGACCAAAATGGCTCGCCGAGTCCAGCGGGAACTTGTCGCGTCCTGCTTTTCCACCCTGATTAGGTCCGTTCCGGTACTACTTTGCCCGTAGGGCGCGGCGCGCGTCCGGTGGTATAAGGCGGCCGCTCGCAATAAGTCCCGCGACCGGCTGCCGGATTCCCTTTGTCGCTGCTGCAGATCTTCGTCCTGTCCGTCGTGCAGGGGCTGACCGAGTTCCTGCCCATCAGCTCCTCGGGCCATCTGGTGCTGGTGCCATACCTGACCGGCTGGCCGGACCAGGGCCTGGCCTTGGACGTGGCGGTCCATGTCGGGACGCTGGCGGCGGTCCTCATCTATTTCTGGCGGGACGTGCTGGCGCTGCTGCACGGCTTCTTTCGCCTGTTCGCGGGCCAGGTCACGCGCGAGGGCCGGCTGGCCCTCTACATCCTGGCCGCCACCATTCCGGCCCTGGCCATCGGCTTCGCCCTGGAGAAGCTCGCCGGCGGCACGCCCCGGCGGATCGAGGTGGTGGCCTGGGCCATGATCGGCTTTGCCCTGGTGCTCTGGATCGCCGACCGGGTCGGCATGCGGGTCAAGCGCCTGGAGCACATGACCTTGGGCCAGGCGCTCGTGGTCGGAATCGCCCAGCCGATCGCCTTCATCCCGGGCACCAGCCGCTCCGGCATCACCATGGTGGCGGCGCGCCTCATGGGCTATGAGCGCGAGGAGGCGGCGCGCTTCTCGTTCCTGCTCTCGATCCCGGCCATCGTCGCGGCCGGCCTCTATGAGGGGCTGAAGCTGGCTCAGACCGGCAACGGCGCGGCGCTCAGCGGCGCAGGGCTGGCGCTGATCTTCTCGGCCGTGACCGGCCTGGCCGCCATCGCTTTCCTGATGCGCTGGCTGCGGCGCTCCAGCTTCGCGCCCTTCGTGGTCTATCGGCTGATCCTGGGGATCGGGCTGTTGATCTGGCTCTATGCCTGAGCCCGATCACCCCCCGGTCGGCCCCTGGCGCGTGCGGGAGCTGGAGTACCAGCCGCCGGGCCGGAAGCGGTCGAGATAAGTGGGGATCACCGCCTCCAGGGCGGTCGGACGGACGCCCAGCTCGGTCAGGCCCGGAAACAGCCCGCTGATCACATTGTCGCGCCGGAGCAGCTTCACCTGGTCGCGCGTCAGCGGCGGGTTCGGAAGGAGGCTCAGCACCGCGCCCTGCGCCGTGGCCACCGGGAAGGGGACCGGCACCAGCCAGCGCTTGCGCCCGACCGCGGCCAGCAGGATCTCCATCAATTGGCGGAAGCTGTAGGTCTGCGGGCCGCCCAGCTCGAAGATCTGGCCCATGGTCTTGGGGTCGGCCAGCGCGGCGACCAGGGCTTCCGCCACATCGCCGACATAGACCGGCTGGAAGCGCGTCTTCCCGCCCCCGATCAGGGGCAGAGCCGGCAGCAGGCGCGTCATCCGCGCGAAGCGGTTGAAGAAATCGTCCTCCGGCCCGAACACGATCGAGGGCCGGAAGAGGGTGGCGCCGGGAAATGCGGCCCGGACCGCCGCCTCGCCCGCCGCCTTGCTGCGGGCGTACTTGGAGGGGGACTGCGGGTCGGCGCCCAGGGCGGAGATGTGCAGAAGCCGCGCGGCGCCCATCTCGGCGGCGATGCGCGCGATGCGCTCGGCCCCCTCGCGATGGACCGCATCGAAGCTCTGCCGGCCGCGCTCAGAGAGGATGCCGACCAGGTTGAAGACGGCGCCCGCGCCCTCGACCGCGCGGCGGACCGAGAGCTCGTTGCGGATATTGGCGGCCATCGGCACGATCTGGCCGACATCGCCCAGAGGCTTCAGGAACAGCGCGGAATCGGGGTTGCGCGCGGGCACGCGGATGCGCCAGCCGGCGCGCGCCAGGCGCTGGACCACATAGCGCCCGATGAAGCCGGCGCCGCCGAACACGGTCGCGAGTTTCTCAGCCATGGCTCCCAACAAGCATATCCGCCCCGCGCCTCGCATAGGGCTGGCGGAAGCGGACCCGCGCGCTTATATAGCCCAGGCGCAAAAGGGCTGGACAGTCCTGAAAAGCCGGTTGACTTCCGGCCGACGGTGGCGAGAATCGCGGCCCTCGCCGATGCCCAGGTGGCGGAATTGGTAGACGCGCAGGTTTCAGGTACCTGTGGCCGAAAGGCCGTGGAAGTTCGAGTCT
>JAREAF010000589.1 GCA_029240475.1 Rhodospirillales bacterium
GCGCGTCGGCTGCTGAAGCAGCTGCCGCGCACCAACTGGCTGGTCCGCAACCCGTTCGTGGGCGATCATCTGCAAGGAGGGGATGCGGGCCTCTACGACCTGCTGCTGCATGCGCGCGACCGCGCCTACACGGTCCCGGAGCTGGCGGAGCTTGCGGCCTCGGCGGGGCTCGGGATCGTCAGCCTGATTGAGCCCGCGCGTTACGAGCCCGAAACTTATTTGACCGACCCGGCGCTGCTGGACCGCGCCCGGCGCCTGGATCCGATCCGCCGCGCGGCGCTGGCGGAGCTCATCGCCGGCGACCTCAAGGTTCACATCGCCTATCTGGCGCCCGCCGAGCGCGCACAGCGCTCGAAGGCGGAGATCGCGCCCGACCTGGTCCCGATCCTGCGCGAGGGCAACGGCCCGGCCCTGGCCCGCGGCCTCAAGCGCGGCGAACCCCTGAAGGTCAGCTTCGGGCCGAACAGCCTCAGTTTCCCGCTGCCCCGCCGCGCCGTCCCGATCCTTGCGCAGCTGGACGGGCGGCGGAGCGTGGCGGAGCTGCGCGGGGCGGTGGCCGAGGCGGGGCTGGCCCTCTCCGAGGAGGAGTTCGCGCGCGATTTCGCGGCCCTTTTCCGGGTGCTGAACGGCATCAACCACCTCTTCCTGTCCGACCGGCCGCTCCCGGGCCGAGCCGAACCGGCTTCCGCCGGAGCGGGGGAGGGTTTATGACTGGCCTGGGCTGCTTTCCGCTCGGGAGGAGCGGCTCCCAAAGAATCGGAAAGGCTTCATGCCGCAACCGGACAAGCATGCGCACGGCAGCCTGGTCTTTCTCAGGGCCTGGCTGAAATCGCCGCTGCGGGTCGGAGCCATCGCCCCCTCCGGCGAGCGCCTTGCGCGAGCCATGGCGCGTGTGGTGCCGCGCCGGTCGCGCCAGCCGATCGTGGAGCTGGGCGGCGGCACGGGTTCGATCACCGCGGCGCTGTTGCGCCGGATCGAGCCCGAGCGGCTGATCGTGCTGGAGCGCGATCCCGAGCTGGCGCGCCATCTACGGCGGAAATTCCCGTCGGTGCGCGTGGTCCAGGGCGATGCGCGCCATCTCGACCGCGAGCTGAAGGCGCTCGGGATCGAGCGGGTTGCGGCCGTCGTCTCGGGACTTCCTCTGATGGGGATGCCCAAGCGCGTCCAGCGCGAGATCCTCGACGCCAGCTTCAGGGTGCTGGAGCCGGGCGCGCCCTACATCCAATTCACCTACAGCCTGTTCTCGCCGCTGCCGCGTCGGGAATTCGGGCTCAGCGGCCGGCCCGTCGCGCGGGTGCTGCAGAACGTGCCGCCCGCCAGCATCTGGATCTATCGCCGGCGCGAGCGGACGGCCGCCCCGCCGGCCGGACGGGACAGGCAGGCGAAGGCCGGGTAGCTAGAGCGCGGCCTCCAGCCGGTCCATCCCCCGACGCAAGCGTTCGATGCTGCCGGCATAGCAGAGCCGGAACCAGCCCTGGCCGCTGCGGCCGAAGGCGGTTCCCGGCGCAAGGCCGACGCGCGCCTCGCGCACCAGCTTCTTGGCGAAGTCGAGGCTGTGCGTGACCCCCTCGATGCCGAAAAAGGCGTAGAAGGCCGCCTCGGGTCGCATCAGGCGCACCCGCGGCATCGCGGCGAAGCGCTGCATGACGAGATCGCGCGCCCGGCCGCAGCGTTCCACCTGCTCGGCGATGAATGGCTCGCCCTCCTCCAGCGCCGTGACGCAGGCATGCTGCAGGAAGGCCTGGCTGCCGCTGGTATTGTATTCGACCAGAGTGTCGAGCGCCTTGGCCAGCTTGGGCGGACTGATCAGCCAGCCGATCCGCCATCCCGTCATGGCCCAGCTTTTCGAGAAGCTGTTCACGATCGAGACCGGATCGTCGGGCCGCATCACTTCGAGCACCGACGGCGCGGCGCCGCGGCCCTCATACACGAAGCGGTGATAGACCTCGTCGGCGATGTAGAGGATGTTGCGCTCGCGGCAGAAGGCGAGGACCGCCGCCTGCTCTTCGGAACTCATCATCCAGCCGGTGGGATTGCCGGGCGAGACGATGAACATCGCCTTGGTGGTCTCGTCGCAGGCATCGAACAGGCGGTCGAGATCGAGGTGCCAGCGGTCGCCCTCGGCCTTGAGCGGCACCTCGCGGATGACGCCGCCTTGGATGTCGATCGCGGCGAACACGTTTGGCCAGACCGGCGTCACCACGACGACCGAATCGCCGGGATCGAGCACCGCCTGCATGAGCATGAGGATGCCCGTCATCGCCGAGCCGGTGACGGTGACGCGCTCGAAGGCGGGCTCCACGCCATAGACGCGCGCGTGATAGCGCTGGACGGCCGAGCGCAGCTCGGGGATCCCGCTCTTGTGCGTGTAGAAGGTGTGCCCCTCGCGCAAGGACCTGGCCGCCGCATCGCAGATGAAGGCGGGCGTCGGCAGGTCGCCCTCGCCGACCCACAGGCCCACCACGTCCGGCACCTCGAAGCCGAGCTTCCAGACCTGCGCGATTTCCGACTCGCCGACCTTGTCCATGGTCGCGCTGAAGCGGGGCTCGAGAGGCGGCATGGCGGCTCCTGTCAGGGGCACTCGGAAGGGGCCGATTGGTCGCACGGGTGCCGCCCCGCCGCAAGCGCTCCAGAGGGCCCGCCCAAAGCCGGGCGACCCACGAGGCTCTGGAAGGAAATTGTTAGGAGTAGTTCTAAACTTTCAAAAGAATTTCTACAGAACGTCAGGCGGAGACGATATTCTGATCCCGGGCAGTCCAAAACTCCGTTTCGGACGG
>JAREAF010000590.1 GCA_029240475.1 Rhodospirillales bacterium
GGCGCCGCGCATAGAGGCCGATGCGGCGCTCGAAGGCCTGGTTGTGCGGCACGGCGTGCGGGCGGGGGCCGACGAGAGACATATCCCCGAACAGAACATTGATGAGCTGCGGCAGCTCGTCGACATTCCACCGCCGCAGATGGCGGCCCACCCGGGTGACGTGATCATCCTCACGCGTCGCCTGACGAACCTCTTCGTCGTCGTGCAGTCTCATGGTGCGGAACTTGTAGATCCAGAACGGCTTCTGGTTGAAGCCGTAGCGCTGCTGACGGAAGAGCGCCGGGCCTGGACTGTCGAGGCGAATGAGCAGGGCGACGAGCGCCAGGAAAGGCAGGAGCACGAGGAGGCCGACTGCAGCCGCCGCGATGTCAAAGATGCGCTTCGCGATCACCTCGAGGAAGGTGAGCGGCGGGCGCGCGAGGCAAAGCGTCGCCATGTCGCCGACCTTGATGATCTCGACCCTCGCGAAGCGGTCCAGGATGCGCTCCGGCCCGAGGTGGATCGACACGGGCAGGTTCATGAGACGATCGACCACCCGCTCGATGGTCTCGGTGTTCGACCAAGGCATCACCACGAAGACGTCGTCGGGGTGGAGCGCGCGGCCGACAAGGGCGGCGCGGTCGAGGTCGCGTGCGAGGCTCTCGCCCGAATGCAGCACGGCCTGGCCGACGATCTCGAAGCCGAGGTTCCAGGGCTGGTACCGCCGGGTAAAGGTTTGGGTCGCGTCGCGCTCACCGACGATCAGCACGCGCCGGGCGGTGACCGTCCCTCGCCGGCTCGCCTGCACGACAAGGCGGATCAGCAGCCACCGCCACAGGACGACGGCGCCGAGCCCGCCGACGTAGAGGAGGATCACATTGCCGCGGGAGAGGTCGCCCGCGGACTTGGCGATGAAGCTGATCGCGAGCGTGTAGAGGAACGCGATGTTCCAGGCCGCGAGCGGACGGCGGATGCGGTTCGTTGCCGAGATGTAGAGCGGCAGCGCGTAATCGCCCATGAAGGCGTTCGTGGAGATGAAGATCAAGGCGACGACGGCGCCGAGCGCGGCGAAATTCAGGAGATCACCGACGGCGTCATGGAAGGCGACGTGCCAGGCGACGCCGCAGCCGATTGAGATCGCGACGACGAGCAAAAGCTCGATCAGGGCGGCCGCCGGCCCGAAGGCGCGCCAGGCGGCGCCGGCCAGCCGCAAGCCCGCGAGCCTGCGGCCTCCCTCGATGCGCTGCAGTTGGTTCATGCAACGGCAGGGCTGCTAACAACGTGCCAGCGGAAACGTCCCAAGTTGCGACAGCACGACGGGCTTCGGCAGCGCCCGGACCGATGACGAACGGCGTCGCTCTTGCACACCGAGAGCCGGAACGCGCATCCGTCCCGGAGCGACACGCCGAGGGAAGGCACGCCGAGGGAAGGGAGGAGTACTCGTGAGATTGCGCCGTAGCGCCTCGCGCCGCCGAGGCCCTTTGACCTGTGCAGCCGTCGCGGGCCTGCTCGCCGGCGACGCCGCCGCTGCGCAGACGCCGCAGTCCGCTATCCCGCGCGAAGCCGTCTGCGCGGCGCAAGCGGAGAGCGGCGTGCCCGCGCAGCGCCTCGCTGCCTTGCAGAGCGGCTTCTCCATTCCGGGCTGGACCAACGAGGAGCCGGCGCGGCCGCCGCAAGAAGAGACGCTGCGGGAGCTTCGGCAACGCGGCTTTCGCCACATCCGCCTGCCGATCCGGCCGGAGGATTTGAGCCCGGCCTTCGCCGAGCCCTTCGCCATCGAGCGCAAGTTCGCCGGGATCGACCGCGCCGTGGCAGCGATCCTGCGGCTCGGGTTCGCCGTCTCGATCGACATGCACCCGGGCGAGAAATTCAACCGAGCTCACCGGGACGATCCGGCACACGGGGCCGGCATCCTGCGCGAGGTCTGGCAACGCGTCGCGGCCCGTTACCGCCACGAGCCGCCCGATCGGGTGTTCTTCGAGGTGCTGAACGAGCCGAACCTGCCCACGGGCGCATGGAACGATCAGGGGCCGCGGCTCGCGGCGGCGATCCGCGAGGTCGCGCCGCGCCATACGCTCATCTACGGTCCCGCCAATTTTCAGCGGATCGAAGCCCTGGCAGGCGCTCGCGCCGCTCGCCGACCGCAATGTCATCTATGCAGTGCACTACTACGATCCGATGTCCTTCACGCACCAGGGCATGACCTGGTCGACCGAGCCGCTCGCGTTCGTCCGCGGCATTCCGTTTCCGGCGGCTTTGACGGATGTCGAGCCGGAGCTGCGGCGGCTCGCCCGCGAAGGCCGCGCGGGCTCGGCGGCGACGGTGCTGAAGGATTTTCGCACGCCCTGGACGCCACAAAGGATCGAGGCGGCGTTCGCCGGCGTGGCGCAATGGGCGCTGCGACACCGCCGCCCCGTCATCGTCAACGAGTTCGGCGCCCTGTCGTTCGAGGCGAGCCCGGCCGCCCGGGCCGAGTGGATCCACGCTGTGCGCTCCGCCGCCGAGCGCTTCTGCTTCGGCTGGACCCATTGGGACTATGCGGACGGCTTTGGCTTCGTGAAGCGGCGGGACGGCGTCGAGACCGTGGACCCTCGGATCGCCGGCGCCTTGATCGACCGCTGAGGCGGTTCGCGCGCCCGCTCGCGGTTTTCTAGGCTAGGCGAAGACGTGCGTCTTCACGCCGAAGCGGATCCGGACCGCGATGGCAAGCGCCAGCGCCCGCCCGACCGAGGCAAGCATCATGGCGGTCGCTCCGCCCAGCATTCCGAACGTCGGCATGAGGATC
>JAREAF010000089.1 GCA_029240475.1 Rhodospirillales bacterium
GCTCGGTCCAGAGCCGAGAGTTCTACCGTTAAACTATCCCCCAGTCGGCGCGGGGTCCGGTGCGGCGGCCACGCCGCGATGGGAACCCTGACTGGTGTTGAGGACGGCGCAGAGGGGCGGCCGTTCCGCGGGCCCGGAATTTAGTGCGGGGGCGGCCGGGGTTCAACCTTATTTCCGGGCGGCGCAGCCCCCCGCACTCGTGGGCGAAGCGGAGCCAGGCCTGCCGACCCACCCCATCCGTACGGCGCGCACATAACCAGGCGACCACTGCCTTCAGCGCGGACGAGCCGACTCCCCGAAAGTCGTACCGGCAGCGCCATGGTGCAGCGCGGCAACACGAATCTGGCGAAAATGGGGCGGTTGGGCACTCGTCGGTTTCCTTGCGCTTTGCCGCTTCTATAGAGTTCCTTAGGACCTGTGGAAAAGTTGTGGCCGGGCCGGCGGCGCGTGTACGCGTCCAGCGGCCCCGGCCCGGCGGATCGAGCGAGGGTGCCGGCCTCCATGTCTGTCGTGGAGCTGCAACAGGAAGGGCAAGGCACAGCGTCGGCTGCGGCGCTGAGGGCGCCCGTCTATGCCGCCGTCGATCTCGGCACCAACAACTGCCGCCTCCTGGTCGCCCGCCCCGTGGACGGGGGCTTCCGCGTCATCGACGCCTTCTCGCGGGTGGTCCGGCTCGGCGAGGGTCTGGCCGCCTCGGGCATCCTCTCGGAATCGGCGATGCGTCGGACGCTCGAGGCGCTGGCGATCTGCGCGGCCAAGATGCGCCGGCGCGGCGTCACCACGACCCGCGCGGTGGCGACCGAAGCCTGCCGTCGCGCCGGCAATTGCGGCGAGTTCATCGACCGCACCCGGCGCGCCACCGGCATCCGGCTCGAGATCATCTCCTCGACCGAGGAAGCGCGCCTGGCGCTCGACGGCTGCGCCCCGCTGCTCACCTCCGATCCGCCCCTCGCGCTCGTATTCGATATCGGCGGCGGCTCGACCGAGCTGAACTGGCTCGAGATCGACGCCAATACCCGGGTCACGGTCTTAGGCTCGGTGTCGCTGCCCTGCGGCGTCGTGACCTTGAGCGAACGGCACGGCGCGGGCCGGATCGGCTCTTCGCAATACGAGGCCATGGTGGGCGAGGTGATGGCCGCGCTGGAGCCGTTCGAGGCGCGGCACCAAATCGCGCCCAAGGTGGCGCGCGGCATGGTGCAGATGCTCGGCACCTCCGGCACGGTGACGACGCTGGCCGGCGTGCATCTCGGGCTCGAGCGCTACCAGCGCGCGGTCATCGACGGCTACACGCTCGATTTCGGCGCCATCGCGTCCGTCAGCCGCCGGCTCGCGGACATGGAATGCGCCGATCGCGCCGCGCTGCCCTGCATCGGGCCGGAGCGCGCCGACCTCGTGGTGGCGGGTTGCGCCATCCTCGAGGCGATCTGCCGTCTCTGGCCCGTCGGCCGCGTGCGGGTCGCGGACCGCGGCCTGCGCGAGGGCATCCTCTTCCGCCTCATGGGCCGGCATTCGCTCGGCAGCCGATCGGCGTGAGCGGGCCGCGTCGGCGTACCGGCAAGGCCGGCTCGGCCAAGAGCGGCCCGGCCGGGCGCAATCTCACCGTCAGGGTCAAGACCGCCGGCAAGCGCACGGCCTCCTCCGCGCGCTGGCTGGAGCGGCAGCTGAACGACCCCTATGTCGCCGAGGCCAAGCGGCTCGGCTACCGCTCGCGGGCGGCCTTCAAGCTGGAACAGCTCGATGACCGCTTCGGGCTGATCAAGCCGGGCGCGCGCGTCGTCGACCTGGGTGCGGCGCCGGGCGGCTGGACGCAGGTCGCGGTCGAGCGCGCCAAGGCGCGCGAGGGCAGGGGGCATGTCGTCGCCGTCGACCTTGCGCCGATGGAGCCGATCCAGGGCGCCGAGGTGCTGGAGCTCGATTTCCTGGAGCCCGAGGCCCCCAAGCGCATCCGCGCCGCGCTCGGCGGCCCCGCCGATCTGGTCATGAGCGACATGGCCGCCCCCTCGACCGGCCATCCGCAGACCGATCACCTGCGCATCATGGCTTTGGCCGAGACGGCCTACGACTTCGCGCGCGAGGTGCTGGCGCCGGGCGGGGCGTTCCTGGCGAAGGTGCTGCGGGGAGGGACGGAGCGGCAGCTCCTGGAGGCGCTGAAGCGCGATTTCGGGACCGTGCGGCATGTCAAGCCGCCCGCCAGCCGCGCCGATTCCGCCGAGATCTATGTCGTGGCCACCGGGTTCCGGGGCCGCTAGCGCAACGCTGCCTTGCCCCGGCCCGCCTTGGCCGGGTACCCCGCCCTCGCCATAATCCCTACGCGCTTTCCGATACAGGTGCCTGATGAGACGGAACAGAGACCTCCCGCGCGGCCGCATCGAGCGGCTCGAGATCGAGAGCGAGGCGCTGCGCGGCAACCTGCAGGGCGATCCGAACCGCCGCGAGCTGCATGTCTATCTTCCGCCGGGACGGGCGGACGGGGCCGGGCTGCCGCTGCTGGTCGATCTCGTCGGCTTCACCGGCTCGGGCATGAGCCACACCAACTGGAAGAATTTCGGCGAGAACCTGCCCGAGCGGCTCGACCGCCTCATCGGCGAGGGCGCGATGGGCCCGGTCGTGGTCGCCTTCCCCGACTGCTTCACCCGGCTAGGCGGCAACCAGTACATCAACAGCGCCGCGCTCGGCCGTTACGAGGACTATCTGCTGCAGGAGGTGGTGGCGCTGGTCGAGCGCCGCTTCTTCTGCGGCGGCGCGGGCAAGCGCGGCGTCTTCGGCAAGTCCTCGGGCGGGTATGGAGCGATCGTGCACGCGATGCGCCATGGCGGCTTCTGGAGCGCGGCGGCCTGCCATTCCGGCGACATGGCGTTCGAGCTGGTCTATGGCTGCGACCTTCCGGCGAGCCTCAACGAGCTCGCCAAGCACGGCCGCTCCATCCCCGCCTTCCTCGCGCATTTCGAGAAGGCGCAGAAGCCGACCGACCGCGAGGTCCACACGCTGATGTTCCTCGCCATGGCGGCGACCTACGATCCCGATCCGAGCCAGCCTTTCGGCATCCGCTTGCCCTGCGATCCCGAGACGGCGGAGCTGATCCCGGAGCGCTGGGCCAACTGGCTCGCGCACGATCCGGTGGTGCTGGCCGAGCGCTCGGTCGAGAGCCTGAAGCGGCTGAAGGGCCTCTTCATCGACTGCGGCGAGCGCGACCAGTATCACCTGCATTACGGCTCGCGGCGGCTGCACCGCATCCTCGATCGCCTCGGCGTGCCCCACGTCTATGAGGAATTCCCGGACGATCACTCCAATGTCGACTACCGCATGGACCGGTCCCTGCCGTTCCTGGAGCGCGTTCTGCGCTAGCACCCCCAACGAAGCCGACGATCATGCCGAAATCCGAGCACGTGCTGTCCTACTACGCGGCCACCGCGCAGCCCGCTCCGGACCTGCCGGAGCTCGAGGGCGAAGTGCGCGCGGACGTCGTCATCGTCGGCGGTGGCTATACCGGCCTCTCCGCGGCGCTTGAGCTGGCGCAGCGCGGGTACGAGGTCGTGGTGCTGGAGGCCCATCGCGTCGGCTGGGGCGCGTCGGGCCGCAATGGCGGCCAGGTCTGCACCGGCTTTTCCGCGAGCCTCGCCAAGATCGAGAAATGGGTCGGGCTGGAGGATGCGCGCAAGCTCTTCGCAGTCGCCGAGGAGGGCAAGGCGCTGATCCGCGACCGCGTGCAGCGTCACGGCATCGAATGCGACCTCAAATGGGGCTATCTGCATGCCGCGCCGAAGGCGCGCCATGTGGACGAGCTCAAGGAAGAGCAGGAGATCGCCGAGAGCCGCTTCGGCTATGAAGGCCTGCGCCTGGTCGATCTCGACGAGGTCCGGCGCATGGTCGCAAGCCCGGTCTATGTCGGCGGCCTCCATGACGCCGGCGCGGGGCAACTCCATCCGCTGAATTACTGTCTTGGCCTCGCCAGGGCGGCGCGCGAGGCGGGGGCGCGCATCTTCGAGAACTCGGCCGTCGAGCGCATCGAGCTCGGGCGGCCGGCCGCGGCGGCGACGGCGAACGGGCGCGTGACCGCCGATTTCCTGGTGCTCGCCGGCAACGCCTATCTCGGCGGGCTCGCGCCGCAGATCAGCTCGAAGGTGATGCCGGTCGGCACCTATATCGGCGCAACCTCGCGCCTCGGCGAGAACCGGGCGAAGTCGCTGATTCCCGACGACATCGCCGTTGCCGACACCAATTTCGTGCTGAACTACTACCGGCGCTCCTCCGACCACCGCATGCTGTTCGGCGGGCGCGTGAGCTATTCGACCATCATGCCGCCCTATCTGCCGCGGGCGATGCGGCACAAGATGCTGCAGGTGTTCCCGCAGCTCTCCGACGTGGAGTTCGAGTTCACCTGGGGCGGCTTCGTCGCGATCACGGTCGAGCGCACGCCCGATGTCGGCCGCATCGCGCCAAACGTCTATTACGCGCAAGGCTATTCGGGCACCGGCGTCGCGCTCTCGGGCGTGGTCGGCAAGATCATCGCCGAGGCGATCGCGGGTCAGGCCGAGCGCGTGGACCTGTTCTCCAAGCTGCCGCACACGCCTTTCCCGGGCGGCCCCGCGCTGCGCACGCCGCTGCTGGCCGCGGCGATGCTGTGGTACCGGATGCGGGACCTGATGTGACGCCGCGGCGAGTATCACGGCCTCCGGTTCGGGTCGCCACCAAGCCGGTGCTGCAGACTCGTTGGATCACGGTCCACCGGAACCGCTTCCGCTTCGAGGCAGGCGCGGAGGAGCTCGATTATCTGGTCACCGACGCGGCGGAGATCGCCATGGCTGTGGCCGTGACCGCACGAGGCCGCTTCGTCATGGTCGAGCAGTACAAGCTCCCAATCGAGCAGCGCTCGCTTGAGTTCCCGGCAGGAGCGATCGATTCGGGCTCGGCGCTCGCCAACGCCAAACGCGAGCTGCTCGAAGAAGCTGGCTATGGCTCGTCGCGCTGGCGCAAGCTCGGCAGCGTGTTCGCCGATACCGGACGCAGCTGCAACCGCATTCACGTCTTCGCCTGTCAGGGCGCGGAGCGTCGGCGCGATCCGCAGCCCGACCGGGTGGAGCGACTCTGCCGGCTGCAGGTGCGGGAGGTGAGCCCGCGGGAGCTGCGCGGCCTCATCGCGAGCGGCCGCATCCGGTCGGCCGGAACTCTGGCCGCCTATGCCTTGCTGTCGATCCGCCGCGGCAGTTAGGCCAGCCTGGACTCCGCGCGCCTTCCAAGCCCTCCGCCTCAGTTGGCTCGGCGCGTAGGCCGCTTCGGGCGCGGTTCGACGCCGTCCTGCGCCGCCGAAAGCGTCTCGAGGATCGGGCAGCTCGGCGAACGGCCGCGCCGGCAATCGCGCGCCAGACGCTCCAGGGCCTCAAGCATGCGCGTAAGGCGGGCGATGCGCGTCCGGATCGAGCCGATATGGCTGCGCGCGATGGCCTCGACGGTGACGCAAGCCCGGTCGCCCTGCTCGGTGAGCCCGATCAGCTCCCGGATCTCATCCAGAGAGAAGCCGAGCTCGCGGCCGCGCAAGATGAAGGCGAGACGGTCGCGGTGCTCCGGACCATAGACCCGATGCCCGCCCTGGGTGCGCAGCGGCGGGGGGACCAGCCCCACGCGCTCGTAGTAGCGGATGGTTTCGACCGGGCAACCCGTGCTCTCGGCCAGGGACCCGATGCGGTCGTCGCCCGCTCGCGAATTCGTGAACGATGCCATGCCGATTTGCCTTGAATCTGCAGCCACTGCAGATTTTAGCCTAGGCGAGCACGGAGAGAGAAGGTGGGATCGGCCATGGCGCAAGAGCTTCCCGTCGAACAGGCCTCGCCGCGACGCTGGACGGGCTCGCTTGCGACCGGCAGCCTGCTCGGGGCGGTCGGCGCATCCTCCTGCTGCGTGCTTCCGGTGGCGCTGTTCGCCTTGGGCGCGACCGGCCCCTGGATCGGCGCCCTCACCGCGCTCACGCCCTATCAGCCCTATCTGCTCGGGATCTCCGTCCTTGCCATCGCCCTGGGGGTGTTCGAGCTGCGCCGCCGGGCACGCATCGAATGCGCCGGCGGAGCATGCGTTTCTCCGCGCCGCCGGCTGGTGGCCAAGGCGGCTTTCGGCGTCGCCGCGGGCCTCGTCATGCTCAACCTTGTCTGGCCGCGCGTGCTGCCGCTGCTGTTCAGCTGAGGGAAAAGCTCCCATGCGATCGGGTGCGATGCTGGTTTGGAGCTTGGGATGGGCCATCTTCGCCGCGCCGGCAGAAGCGGCCCCTCGCGAGATCGTCCTGGAAGTGGCGGGCATGTCCTGCCCCGCCTGTCCTTATATCGTGGAGCAGGCCCTGGAGCGGGTCGCGGGCGTAGAAGAGGCCGAGGTTTCCTACGAGCGGAAAACCGCACGCGTGGTGTTCGACGACGCGGTCACCACGGCCGAAGAGCTGAGCGCGGCGACGGCCGCCCTGGGCTACCCGTCGAAATTGCGGGAGAGCGGGTCGTGACCGCCGCCTCGCCATCGCTCGAGAGCAAAATCGAGCTTCGCTCGATTCTGACCTGCCCGGCCTGCGGGCACGAGGCGAGCGAAGCCATGCCGACCGATGCCTGCCTGTTCTTCTGGGAATGCCCCGCCTGCGCCGCGCTGGTCAGGCCCAATCCCGGCGATTGCTGCGTCTTCTGCTCTTACGGCACGCTCGCTTGCCCGCCGATGCAGGAGCAGGCAGCCGCGCCGCACTGCTGCGGCTGAAGTTCAGTCCATCCAGTCCCTGAACCGATACCACCCGATCAGCGCCGAGACCGCGGGCTGGCGCAGCGACCAGAAGGGCAGGGGCTCGATGCGCGTGATCGGGAAGCCGAGCGCCTCGGGCGGCGCGCCGGTGAGGTGGTCGGCCATGAGCTTGCCCATGCGGCTGGCCATCGCCACGCCGCGCCCGTTATAGCCGAGGGCGGCGAGGACGCCCGGCGCGGGCTCGTGCACATGGGGCATATGGTCGGCGGTGAGCGCGACCTTGCCCGACCAGTAAAACTCCCATTCGAGCCCGTCCAGCTGCGGGAACAGCCAGCGCGCCGCGCGGCGCAGCCTTTCGTAGAGCGAGCTGCGTTCATCGCCGTAGGACGCGCCGCGCCCGCCCATCAGCAGCCGCCCCTCCGGGTCGAGACGGAAATAGCGCAACAGGCGCCTGGTGTCCGAGACCGGCTGCCCGCCCGGCAGAATGGTGGCGCGCAGATTGTCCGTGAGCGGCCGTGTGGCGACCTGGAAGCTGTTCACCGGCACGAGCGAGCGCTTCAGCCCCGGCCAGAGATCGCCGGTATAGCCGTTGGTCGCGATCAGGACGCGATCGGCCGTCACCGCTCCGCCGGGTGTTTGGACGCGCCAGCTCGCACCTTCCTTCACGAGGCGCAGCGCGGGCGAGCGGCCGTGGATGCGCGCGCCGGCGGCAAGCGCGACGCGGGCGAGGCCGCGCGCATAAGAGAGCGGCTGGATCATGCCGCCGCGCCCGTCGAACCAGCCCCCGCAATAGCGCTCGGTTCCGGTGAGCTCAACGACCTCCGCGCGGTCGAGCATCCGCACCGGTGCGCCGCGCCTTCCCCACTGCTCGACGCGCCGCTTGGCGATGTCGAGCTTCGATGCCGCATGCACGCCCTGGATCCAGCCCTTGCGCACCGGCGCGCAGCGGATGGAATGGCGCTCGATCAGGCCGAAGGCGAAGCCGGCGGCGCCGCCGACGATCTCGGCCAGGCGCTCGCCGCGCTCGGGGCCGAACATCGCGACCAGCTCGTCGGGATCGTATTTGAGGCCGGGAATGACCTGACCGCCATTGCGGCCCGAGGCGCCGAAGCCGGGCTCCTCCGCCTCGAGCAGGAGTGCGTCCACTCCTCTTTCAGCGAGATGCAGCGCGGCGGAAAGGCCGGTGAACCCGCCGCCGATGATCGCGACATCGGCCTTCGCTCCGCCTTGCAGCGGCGGCGCGGGCGGCGCCGGCTCTTCGGCCGTGGCGGACCAGAGGGATCTGGGGGAAGCCGGCGTCATGGCGTTGCCTCTCCCCGTGCGGGAGGGTTGCAGACTGGGTCTCGCCGTTCGAGGGCTGCCCCCAGGGCGAGCCGCGCTCCACTCCCTCGCCCCGCGGAGCGGGGAGAGGGTGCCGAGCGCAGCGAGGCGGGTGAGGGGCGACAGGGGCGCGGGCTCCTGATCGGCTCGGTATCCGCACCCCTCACCCGGCGCGGCGCAAGGCGCCTCGCCGACCTCTCCCCGCTTCGCGGGGCGAGGTGATCATGCCGGGCGAGCCGCCCGGGCATCGGGCAACCCTTTCGCAAAGGCCACTTCACACTAAAGCCCGATCGCGTCCTCGGCCGGCGTGTAGGGCAGGCGCAGCGCCTCGGCCACCGCCTTGTGCGCGATGCGGCCGCGATGGACGTTGAGCCCGTTCTTGAGGTGCGGGTCGTCGGCGAGCGCCTTGCGCCAGCCTTTGTTCGCCAATGCCACGGCGAAGGGCAGCGTCGCGTTGTTGAGCGCGAAGGTCGAGGTGCGCGCGACCGCGCCCGGCATGTTGGCGACGCAATAATGGACGATGCCGTCCACGACATAGGTCGGGTTCGCGTGCGTCGTCGGCTTCGAGGTCTCGAAGCAGCCGCCCTGGTCGATGGAAATGTCGACCAGCACCGAACCGGGGCGCATGCGCTTCAGCATGTCGCGGGTGACGAGCTTCGGGGCCGCCGCGCCGGGCACCAGCACCGCGCCGACCACGAGGTCGGCGCCGGTCACGTAAGTGTCGATGTTCTCCAAGGTCGCGAAGATGGTGTTGAGCTCGGCGCCGAATTGGAGGTCGAGCTCGTACAGCCGCTCCAGCGACTTGTCGATGACGGTGACATGC
>JAREAF010000591.1 GCA_029240475.1 Rhodospirillales bacterium
CGGCATCTTGAACTTCAGCCGCTTCGTGGTGTCGGGAGCCTACCGGCGTGCCCGGTCACCTCTTTCCCGAAGGGTATGACCGGCCCCGAAAGGCGGCATAGCGCGACGGCGAGCGACAGTACATCTCCCTGAGCGATTTCTGTTTCAACCTTGCGGCTCTACGACCGCCCGGGCAACTGCCTTTATCTGGCCGCCGACAGGCCCCGTGCCTTCGTCGCGGCGGCGAACGCCGAAGGCACGGTGCGCACCATCACGATCTTCCCGACCCGATGATTCCCAGAGACGTCACGTCGCTCGTGGAAGATGGAGCTCATCACGCGCCGCTGACGAAATGGCTGAGCGGGAAAACGACAAACCAGGTTATGTAGAGCAGGGAAGCGACCATCAGGCCGTCAATACGCCCCGGCGCTGACCGGCGGCCGACATAACGTTCCAGCAAGACAGTCAGCACGGTTGCGTGGGCCAGCGCGAACACCGTGATGCCTCCGAACGCCCCGTTCAGCGCCCCCGTCATGTCCGCCCATATGGCCAAGGCAGCCGCGAGGGCAGCGCTGCCTTCGGCAATGCGCGCGGCGGCGCGTGGACCGAAAATGACGGAGAGGCTGCGCTTCCCCACGGCGCCGTCCGCATCATGATCGGGGATGCCGGACAGGGTGATCGAGGGCAGGATCGCCAGGAACAGCGGAATGCTGACCAGCCACGGCAATGCAGTGCCGGGTGATACGCCCTGGACCGAAAAACCAAAAAGTACCACGAGAAAACTGTGGGTCACCCCGACATCAAGTTCACCCAGCCCGCGCCAGCAGAGTTTCAGTGGCGGTGCCGTGTAGCCGATCGCCAGGACCGACAGCACGCCCAGTGACGCGAAGGGTGCGGCGGATTCGGTATGGGGCCACAATGCCATTGCAGTGATAAGGAACAGGGCCAGCATGGCGACGACGCCGGCCCGCATGGCCTTCCGGCCGATCTTTCCTTCCACCAGAACCCGCGATCCCCCGGTGAAGATGCTGGCCTGGGTGTTGCGGCGATCGCTTTCATAATCGACCAACTCATTGACGAAGACGGTCGCCGCCTCGAGGGTGACGAGGCTGGCAAGGCCAACCCAGAACGGCTTTGGGGCGAAGTCGCCGGTCTGCCGGGCAGCCATCGCGGCGCCCAGGCCATATGCTGCCCACGCCATGGGGTAAAACTGAAGCCGCAGCGCTTTGAGCCAGATGGCGACCCGGTCCCGCAGTTTCTCGGCGGGGGTGACGACACCGTGACGCAACGCGAGACCCGCGGCATGGGCTTCCGCCAGCCATGTGATCCGCCGGGCGGCATCGGAATCCTTGATCGGGCCGAAGATCAGCCACCGCACCGGTTTGACGCCACAGAAGCCCAAGGTGGCCCGCGCCAGCGCGTTCAATCCGGGCGCTCCATAGATCCAGCGGTAGATCAGCCGCGGCGTATCCATCGTCGTGATCAGGTGCGCGGACTTGCCTTCCAGCAGCTTATCCCAACCCGTTCCATCCTCACGATCCTCAAAGGCGAAACCGGGCATGAACACCCGGTCGAGGAAGCCCTTCAGGGCGGCAGGCATGGTGCCCCACCAGGTCGGGAACACGAAGACGAGGTGATCGGCCCAGGCGACCAGTTCCATCGCCGCTGAAATGCTGGGCTCCACCGGCTGCTGGCGAGGCGACGCGGTCACGACATTGGGGTCGAACTGCATGTCGGCGACAAACAGCAAGCGCACCTCCGCACCTGCAGCCGAGGCGCCCGTGGCGTAGGCGTTGGCGATCGCACCGCAGAAGCTTTTCTTGCGCGGATGGCCGAGGATGACGAGCACGCGGATGCCGGTACGCATATCCTTTGCAGGCGGCGGCTCTATCGCTTGGTCCATTGTCAAGGTCCTCGACACGCGCTCTCCGCACGCACGTCCCGCCTGTTCGGGTTTGCAGTATATAACGAGGTTAATGGTGGCTGCACGGTGAAACGGCTGGGCCGTTGCTGGTCTGAGCCGCCAGCGAAGGAGGAATGCGTCAGCGGACCCGTCCGGCAGGTCGGCATCCGAGTTCAACCGGGTTGCCAGTCGGCGGCAATTCCAGTCCGATCGGTTACCAGGCGACGACATGGCGGAGTATCCGATGGCGAACGCGGTGGTTCACTCGGACGAACTCGACTCCACCCATACGGCACCGCATTTCGGGCATCGGATCTCGAGCCGCAAGACCGGGCCGTGATCCTCCGTCGGCTCGACCGAGAGGATTTGCTCAGCCATAGTCTCAGGGCACTCTCCGCGCAGACCGAAGCCCCATGCGCACGGTTCATAATGCCTCCACCCGCGAAAAAAGCGTGTCATGCCCGCCCTCGCCCGCGCTGCTGGTTTCCACCAACACTCTCAGGCTCATCTGCCTCCGTGTCGTGCACAGCCAGTATTGGTCTGGTCTCGCACCGTCAACCATCCAACTGGCCCTCCCGAGCGATACCGCTTGCTCCATCCGCCGGCAACAGCTGATACCGGGCCACCCAGTCCGTTCGATCTCCCAGGATCCTTCGGATCGATAGTATCCTAGGGACCGCGCTCCACCGTGTTGGATGAACCTGGAGTAAGGGAAGGAACAGCTATGCCGCTGCGCCCCGTTTTCACCAGGCAGGAATACTACCGCTACCCGGCCGTTGCGCTTGTAAGGCTTAGGGCATACGGGCCAGTCGTTGATGT
>JAREAF010000592.1 GCA_029240475.1 Rhodospirillales bacterium
GAACCGGACCTCTGCGCCTGCGAGCCGGATCGGCCGCGCGCCGGGCCGGTCCGCCACCTCCTGCGGCACGCCGAGGAGGCGGAACATCTGCTCCATGTCGATCAGCGACTGCTTGATCTCGCGATAGACGGTGCCGAGCCAGTTGAGCGGCATGTAGAGCTGGATGAGGTAGGTGTTCACCAGCACGAAGTCGCCGACGGTCATGGCCCCGGCGCGCACCTCGACAGCGGCCATGAGCATCATGATCGAGACCCCGACCGAGATGATCGCGGTCTGGCCCACGTTGAGGAAGGCGAGGCTGGTCTCGCTCTTGATCGCGGCCTGCTCGTAGACGCGCAGAGCGCCGTCGAATCGCCGCGCCTCGTGGTCCTCATTGCCGAAATATTTGACCGTCTCGAAATTGAGCAGGCTGTCGATGGCCTTGGTCGAGGCCTCGCTGTCGCTCTCGTTCATGGCGCGGCGGAACTTGATGCGCCATTCGGTGATCGCGAAGGTGAACCAGACATAGCCGGCGACGGTGGTGAGGGTCACCGCCATGAAGCGCCAGTCGAACATGTACCAGAGGATGCCGGAGACGAGCGCGATCTCCAGCAGGGTGGGCAGCACCGAGAAGAGGACGTAGGAGAGCAGGAAGTCGATGCCCTTTGTGCCGCGCTCGATGGCCCGGCTGAGGCCGCCGGTCTGCCGGTCGAGATGGAAGCGCAGGCTCAAGGCATGGAGGTGCCGGAAGGTGGCGAGCGCGACCGTGCGGATGGCGCGCTGGGCGACCTTGGAGAACACCGCGTCGCGCAGCTCGCCGAAGGCGAGGCTGAGGATGCGCGCGAGGCCATAGGCGAGGATGGCGGCCAGGGGCAGGGCGATCAGCGCCTTGTCCTCGACCGAAAGCGCGTCCACGGCCTCCTTCATGAAGACCGGGACATAGACGGTCGCGATCTTCGCCGCGGCGAGGAAGATCAGCGCCAGCACGACGCGGATCTTCAGGTCGGTCCGCCCGCGCGGCCACATATGCGGCGCGAGGCTCTTCAGGGCGGAGAATTGGCCGCGCCAGCTCTCGGGCTCGGTGGCGGGCGGGTTGGCGAAGGAACGCATCGGACCGGCACTCAAAACAGGAAAACCGAGCCCCCGTTCGGCACGGGAGCTGCGGCCGGACCTAAACATAGGCCATTTCCCGGGCGTCGCCAGCCTTTGAAGGATCAGCCCTGCCCTGCGCCGTCCCGTGCCGCCCCGATCAGTTTCACGCGGCGGATGTGGTCCCTACTTGATTCCACCACACTGAGAGCTATATCACTCAGTGCGGTAATCTGATTGCAAAGCCGCATGCGCATTTTCAAGACAAAGGCCTTCGTCCGCTTCATGACGCGGGAACACATCGGCGATGACCAGCTGTGGGAGGCCGTGGAAAGAGCCGAGAAAGGGCTTGTCGATGCGAATCTCGGCGGCGGGGTGATCAAACAAAGGATTGCCCGGCCCGGCGAAGGCAAATCGGGAGGGTACCGGGCGATTGTGGTGCTGCGCCGAGGAGAACGGGGGTTCTTCGTCCATGGGTTCGCAAAAAACGATCAAGGGAACATCAAGAAGAACGAGGTGAAGGCCTTCAAGAAACTGGCATCAGAGCTCCTCAGCTATCGCGACGATCAAATACGGGATGTCTTGAAGAACGGAACTCTGGTTGAGGTGAAAGAGCTATGACGAAGCGGTACAAGAGCAAGGTACTGGCCTCCATCCACGAAACCGCCATCGGTTTGCACGAGGCTGGGGTCATGGACAAGCGGACCATGAAGGAATTCGACGACATGTGCCTCACGCCGGTGAAGCCGCTGTCCCCAGACCAGATCCGCCGTATCCGGATTCGAGAGAAGGCGAGCCAGGCGGTGTTCGCCCGCTACCTCAATGTCACCACCAGCCTGGTGAGCCAGTGGGAGAGGGGCGATAAGCGTCCGCGAGGCGCGTCCCTCAAGCTGCTGAACCTGGTCGACAAGAAGGGTCTGGACGCCGTCGCCTAATCCCACCACGCCACCAAGGCTGGCTATCCGTCACCGCGTCCCGCCTCGATCAGCTTCACCAGCGCGCTGTGGTCAAGGTCGCCCCAGCCGCGGGCGATCATCTCGTCCCACAAGGTCAGGCTGAGGGCCGACGCGGGCAGGTCCAGGCCCAAGGAGCGCGCGAGCGCCAGCGCCTGATCGACGTCCTTGCGCTGGATTCGGACGCGGCCGCCCGGCTCGAACGCGCCGGTGACCATGCGCTCGCCATGGACCTCCAGGATGCGCGACTCGGCAAAGCCGCCGCGGATCGCCTCGCGGACGCGCGCCGGGTCCACTCCGGCCCGTTTGGCGAGTGTGAGGGCCTCGGCGACGGCGCCGATGGTGAGCGCGACAATGATCTGGTTGGCGGCCTTGGCCACCTGGCCCGCCCCGACCTCGCCCACATGCGTGATGCGGGTGCCGAGCCGCTCCAGCACCGGCCGGGCGCGGTCGAGCGCGGCGTCAGAGCCCCCGGCCATGATGGTGAGGCGCGCCTCGCGCGCGGCAGGCTCCCCGCCCGAGACCGGCGCGTCCACATAGTCGACGCCTACGGAGGCCAAGCGGGCGGCGAAGTCGCGCGTCGCCGTCACCGCCGTCGTGCCCATGTCGATGACCAGAGAGCCTGAGGCAAGTCCCTCGGCCGCGCCGCCGCCGCCGAACAGCGCGCCCTCCACCGCCGCCGTGTCCGTCACCATCAGGATGAGCGGGTCGGCGCCGCGCGCGGCCTCTGC
>JAREAF010000090.1 GCA_029240475.1 Rhodospirillales bacterium
TCAGCGCGAGCGCCAGCATCACGGCCGCCAGCAGCACCGCGACCACGATGGCCGCGGTCCGGCCGATCTGCAGGTCCAGGATCGAGATCAGCCACAGCGCCGCCGCCAGCAGCGCCACGCCCAGCACCGCTTTCAGCCAGACCATCCAAAGGCCGGGGCGCGGCAGCGCCTGGGCAAGGCCCGGAACCGCCGCGACCAGAAGCCACGGCGCGGCGAGCCCCAGCCCCAGCGCGGTGAAGATCATCAGGATCTCCGGCGCGCCGCGCGCCAGGGCGAACCCGACCGCCGTGCCGAGGAACGGCGCCGAGCACGGGGTCGCCAGCAAGGTGGCGAACGCGCCGGCCGCGAACGCCCCCGCCAGGCTATGGCTGTGGCCAGGGCTGGGGTGCGCGGCGCCCATGCCGCCCAGCCAGGCCGGCAGCGGCACCTGAAAGAGGCCGAAGAGATTGGCCGCGAACAACACCAGGATCAGCGCGAGCGCGGCGAGGAAGATCGGCTGCTGGAACTGGATGCCCCAGCCGATCGCCGAGCCCGCCGATTTCAGCGCGATCAGCCCTGCCGCCAGCACCAGGAAGGAGAAGAGGATGCCCGCCGCGGAGGCAAGAAAGCTCAACCGGATGGCCGAGCGCTCCCGGCCGCCCTGCCCGACCACGCCGAGCAGCTTGATCGCGAGCACGGGCAGGACGCAGGGCATGAAGTTGAGGATGAACCCGCCGAGGAGCGCGAGCGCCAGGATGGGCGGCAGCGCGGGGCGCCCGCCCGCCCCCGCCTCCGGCCGGACCGCCGCCTCCAGCGCGCGCTTGCCGTCATAGAGCGTGAGCGTGAGCGGCAGGCCCTCAAGGTCGGGCGCGTCCTTCTCCACCGCCTGAACGGCGATCTCGAAGCGCGCCCGCCGCCCGCCGTCAGACAGCGACACGGCCGGCGCGGCGAAGCGCAAGCTGGGCGGCCCCTCCACGATCACGTCGGGCTTGGCAAAGGGCGGATCGGCCTCGGCTTCCAGGATGAGGCCGTCGCCGCCGCCGATCCGTCCGGTGGCGATTTGTCCGAGCCGCAGCCCATCCTCGCTGCCGTTGCCGGGCACCTCCTCGACGAAGCGCTGGATGAGGTCCGCCTCCGGCGATGGCGCCGCCGGTCCGGCCGGCAGGGCGAAGCTGAGCATGGCCTCGGCCGGCACGCAGATCTGCGGGTCGCAGACGAGGTAGCGAACATGCGCCCTGAGATCGACGGCCTCGCCCGGCTTTGCGAGGCGCACGGTCAACGGCAGTACCACCTCGCCCTCATAGCCGAAGGTGTCGAGGCCGAAGAGAGTGAAGCGATGCGGCACCGGCCATCGGAACTCGGCGGAATCGAAATTCTCCGACCCGGACCAGTCGATCTCCGGCGGCAGGCCGGCATCGCCGGGCGAGCGCCAATAGATCTTCCAGGTCGGCTTGAGCTGGACCTCGAGACCGAGGGCCACGGCCGATTCCGAGCCGACCGCGTCGGAAGCCGAGATCAGCCGCAGCCGCGCCTGGTCGCCCTCGGCCCAGGCCGACGCGGCCGCCCGCGCGCCCGCGGCGAAGGAAAAAGTTCCCGCGAGCGCCAAGAGCGAGAGTATGAGCAACCGAAGGGTACGACGGGCGGTCTTATGCAAAGCCAAGGCTCGGGATCGTTGTCGGGCAGCCGGGCATTATATAGGAGACCGGGCGCCGGCTCGTCCAAGTCACGTTCTCGTGTGGGGGCCGTGTGTCCCGCGGCGCAATTACGCAGTAACGCCTGCCTTGCGGCCAAGCCTTGGTTCACTTAGCTAAGATGCTTAGGTGAATCAGATGCAGAAGACCATGCTTGTATCCGAAAGCGACGGGTTTGCCGGCCAGCTCCTGGTGGCCATGCCGCAGATGCAGGACCCGCGCTTTGCGAAGTCCGTGATTTATCTGTGCGCCCATACGCCTGAGGGCGCGATGGGGCTCGTCCTCAACAAGCTCGTGGATTCGATCACTTTCCCGGACCTGCTCGAGCAGCTGAGCATCGAGCCGGCGATCTCGGGCGACGAGATCCGCGTCCATTTCGGCGGGCCGGTGGAATCCGGCCGCGGCTTCGTCCTGCATACGGCCGATTACCAGCGCGAGGGCACGCTGCCGATCAACAGCGGCATCGCGCTCACGGCCACCGTGGACATCCTGCGCGACATGGCGCGCGGCTCGGGGCCGAGGCAGACGCTGCTGGCGCTCGGCTATGCGGGCTGGGGGCCGGGCCAGCTCGATGCCGAGATCCAGGCCAATGGTTGGCTGCAGGTGCCCGCCGACGAGCAGCTCGTCTTCGGTCAGGACCTGGAGACGAAGTGGGAGCTGGCGCTGGCCAAGCTCGGGGTCGATTTCGGGCGGCTGTCGGGAGAAGCCGGCCACGCGTGAGGCCGGTTGCGACGATTGGTCGCTACGAGGCCGGGCGGCGCAGCTCTTCCTTCAGCAGGCCGTAGAGGACGTGATCCTGCCAGCTCCCGTTGATCCTTAGATATTGCCGGGCATAGCCCTCCTCGGCGAAGCCGAGCTTGGTCAGCAGCCCGCGGCTCGCCGCGTTGTGCGGCAGGCACGCGGCCTCGATCCGGTGCAGGCCGATGCGGTCGAAGATGTAGGGCAGCAGCACCTGAAGCGCCTCGGTCATGTAGCCGCGATGCGCATGCGGCTGGCCGATCCAATAACCGAGGCTGCCGCTCTGCGCCACGCCCCGCCGGACATTGCTCAAGGTGATGCCGCCGAGCAGCGCGCCGTCGCCGCGCCGGAACATCAGCCAGCTGTAGCCGAGATCGTCGCGCCACTCCATGCCGACCATGCGCACGCGCCGGCGGAACGCGGCGCGGCCGAGCGCATCGGCCGGCCAGACCGGCTCCCATGGGGTCAGGAACTCGCGGCTCGCGCCGCGCAGCTCGGCCCAGGCGCGCCAGTCGGCATCGCGCGGCGGCCGCAGGAACACGCGCCGGCCCTCGAGCTGCGCTCCGCGCACCGTGAAGATGCCAGGCAATCCGATGCGCATCATCTTTCCAGGACCCGCGTCAGCTCAGGGCGCGGGCCAGCTCGCCCAATGGACCGAGGCCGTCGATCGGGCCGAGCGCGGCGAAGGCGGGGGGCGAACTGGTGAGCCGCTCGGCCACGCGCATGAGGCGGGCACGGTCCACCGCCTCCAGCTCCGCCACGATGTCGGCGACCGGCAGCGGGCGGCCGAAGATCATGAGCTGCTGGGCCAGCTGCTCGGCGCGCGCGCCGGTGCTCTCGCGACCCATGAGCAGGCCGGCCTTCACCTGCGCCCGCGCGCGGTTCAGCTCCTCCTCGCTCACATCCTCGCGGGCGCGGGCCAGCTCGTCGGCGATCACGCGCAGGGTCTCGGCCGCCTGCGCCTCGCCGGTTCCGGCATAGACGCCGAACAGTCCGCCGTCGAAGTAAGAATTGCTGAAACTGTAGACGGAATAGACGAGGCCGCGCTTCTCGCGCACCTCCTGGAACAGGCGCGAGGACATGCCGCCGCCGATCAGCGTCGAATAGACCGAGGCGGCGTAATATTCGGGATCGGTGTGCGGGAGCCCGGCGAATCCGAGCACCAGATGCACCTGCTCCAGCTCCTTGGTGTCGCGCCGCTCGCCGCCCACGAATGCCGCCGGCTCGCGCGCGAGATCGGCCTTGGCGGGAAGTTCGGCGAAGTGATTTTCCGCCAGCCGCACCAGCGCCTCGTGCTCCACGCGCCCCGCGCCGACCAGGATCATGGAGGAGGCGCCGTAGCGCGTCCTCATGTAGGAGCGCACGGCCTCGCGGTCGAGCCTGCGCACGATCGCGGGCGAGCCGAGGATCGGCCGCCCCAGCGCCTGCTCCGGAAAGGCGGTGAGCTGAAGATGATCGAAGATGATGTCGTCGGGCGTGTCCTCGGCCTGGCCGATCTCCTGCAGGATCACCGCGCGCTCGCGCTCCAGCTCGGCCGGGTCGAAGGTGGAGTGCTGGAGGATGTCGGCCAGGATGTCGACCGCGATCGGCACGTCGCCCGCCAGCACCCGCGCGTAATAGGCGGTGTGCTCGCGCGTGGTGTAGGCGTTGAGGTAGCCGCCGACCGCCTCGATCTCCTCGGCGATGGCGAGCGCCGAGCGGCGCTCGGTGCCCTTGAAGGCCATGTGCTCGAGCAGATGGGCGATGCCGTTCACCTCCGCCGGCTCGTGGCGCGCGCCTGCGGCGACCCAGACGCCCACGGTCGCGCTCTCGACGCCGGCCATGGCGTCGGTCGCGACGGTCAGCCCGTTGGCGAGGCGCGTGACTTTCACGCTCATCTAAGCGGCCTCCTGGAGGCGCGCGGAGATGAAGCTCCGCACCGCATCGGCATCGTTGGGCAGGAGATGCCGGCGCTCCGGCCGCGCATGCAGGTCGGCGAGCGCGGGCGGGAGCTCCGGCTTCATGCCGGTCGCGCGCTCCACCGCGTCCGGGAATTTGGCGGGATCGGCTGTGGCGAGCGCGATCACCGGCACCTCGGGCGCGGGCCTTCGCGCGTGAGCGGCGAGGATGCCGACGGCGGTATGCGGATCGACCACCGCGCCGGTGCGCCGGTGCGCCTCGGCGATGCCGCGCAAGGTCTCCTCGTCATCGAAGCGCGCGGCGGCGAACCAGGACCGCGCGCGCCGAAGGTGATCGCCCGGCACCTCGAAGCGGCCCTCCTTGCGCAGCTTTGCCAGCAGGGCGGCGACGGCTGCGCCGTCGCGATCGAACAGCTCGAACAGGAACCGCTCGAAATTGCTGGAGACCTGGATGTCCATGCTCGGGCTCAAGGTGGGATGGACGGTGCCGAGGCTCATCGCGCCGGTGTCGAAGAAGCGCGTCAGCACGTCGTTGCGGTTCGAGCCGACGATCAGCCGCTCCACCGGCAGCCCCATCCTCAGCGCGGCGAAGCCGGCGAAGACATTGCCGAAATTCCCGCTCGGCACCGAGAAGGCGACCGGGCGGTCGGGCCCCCCGAGCGCGACGGCGGAAGTGACGTAATAGACGACCTGCGCCATCACCCGCGCCCAGTTGATGGAGTTGACGGCGGCCAGGCGCGCCTCCTGCCGGAAGCCGCGCTCGGCGAACAGCGTCTTCACGATGTCCTGGCAATTGTCGAAGGTGCCCTCGATCGCGACCGCATGCACGTTCGAAGCGGCGACGGTGGTCATCTGCCGGCGCTGCACCTCCGAGACGCGGCCCTCGGGATAGAGGATGAAGACCTCCAGGTTGGCGCGGCCCTCGCAGGCGGCGATCGCCGCCGCGCCGGTGTCGCCCGAGGTCGCGCCGAGGATGGTCAGCCGCTCGCCGCGCCGCGCCAGCACGCGGTCGAACAGGAGGCCGACCAGCTGCAGCGCGTAGTCCTTGAAGGCGAGCGTCGGCCCATGCGTCAGCTCCAGGAGCCAGTCGTTGGGCCCGAGCTGGCGCAGCGGCGCGACCGCCGCATGGCCGAAGCGCTCATAGGCTTGGCGCGCCAGCGCGCGGAGCTCCTCCAAGGTGAAGGAACCGGCCGCGAAGGGGGCCATGATGAGGGCCGCCGCCTCGGCATAGGGCAGGCCGCGAAGCCGGCGCAGCTCCGCCGCGCCCAGCGCCGGCCAGGCCTCGGGCAGATAGAGCCCGCCATCGGCCGCAAGGCCGGCGAGCAGCGCCCCTTCGAAATCGAGCGCCGGGGCGGCGCCTCTGGTGCTGACATATCGCATGGGCTGGAGGCGGAAATAGGCCGCTGAGTTGGCCTTTCAAACCGGCCGCGAGACTATCGGGCGGGGCCGGGGACCGCAACTGCGGCGGCGGGTGCCCGGCTGCGCTTGCGGCGGGGCGAGCCTCACCCTTCCAGGTAGCGCCGGCGCAGATGGCCGAGGAACGCCTCGGGGTCGAGCGGGCGACCGGTGGCGCGGGTCAGGAGCTCGGGCGCAGAGACTTTCGAGCCCTGGCCATGCACATGCGCGCGCAGCCAGGCCAGGAGCGGCCGGAAGTCGCCTCGGCCGAGCCGCTCCGGGATTTCCGGCTTGGCGCCAAGCGCGGCCTGGAAGAGCTGGGCCGCGGTCATGGCGCCCATGCTGTAAGTCGGGAAATAGCCGAAATCGCCGCCATACCAGTGCGGGTCCTGGAGGCAGCCGAGCCGGTCTTCCTTGACTTCCAGCCCGGTCAGCGCATGGAAGCCCTCGTTCCAGGCCTGCGGCAGGTCGGCGACCGCAAGATCGCCGGCGATCATCGCCCGTTCCAGCCTGGTGCGCAGCAGGATGTGCAGGGGGTAGGTCACCTCGTCGGCATCGACGCGGATATAGCCGGGCTGAACCCAGGTATAGAGCCGATAGAGATTCTCCGCCTCGTAGGCGGGGCCGCTGGCGCCGAAACTCTCGCGCAGGAGCGGGACCAGATATTCGACGAAGGCGCGCGAGCGGCAGGCCTGCATTTCGATGAGCAGGGATTGGCTCTCATGAATGCTCATGCCGCGCGGCTCGGCGACCGGCTGGTTGCGCCAGGCCGCCGGCAGCCCCTGTTCGTAGAGCGCGTGCCCGGTCTCGTGCATCACGCCCATGAGGCCGGAGACGAAGCTGGATTCGTCGTAGCGCGTGGTCAGGCGCAGATCCTCCGCCACCCCGCCGCAGAAGGGATGCGGCGATTCGTCCAGGCGCCCATGCTCGAAATCGAAGCCCGCCGCCGCCATCAGCTTGAGGCCGAGCGCCTTCTGCTTGGCGGCGGGGAAGGGCCCCTGCGGCTTGACCGGCTTCGGGCGCCGCGACTGCCGCTCCAGCACGGCGGCCAGGAGCGGCGGCAACTCACGCTCCAAGCGCGCGAAGATCGGGTCGAAATCCGCGGCCCGGCCACCCGGCTCGTAACCGTCATGCAGGGCGTCGTAGGGATCGAGGCCGAGCGCCGCGCCTTTCGCTTGGCCGATCTCGCGCGCGAGGCCGACGATCTTTTCCAGCGCCGCGCGCGCGAGCGCGAAGTCCGATTTCGCGCGCGCCGTCCTCCATGCCATCTCGCCGTCGGAGGTCGCGCGCGACCAGGCCTCCACCAGCCGCGGCTCCAGCGCCGTCGCGTTCAGCCATCGCCTCCGCATCTCGAGGAGGTTGGCGCGCTGCCATTCGTCCAGCGTCTCCCCTTCCGCGGCCTCGATCAGGTCGCGGATCAGCGGGTCGGTCAGCATCTCGTGCCGGACCAGCTTCAGCTCCGCCAGCTGCTCGGCGCGCGCCTCCGCGCCGCCCGCCGGCATCATCGCCGCCTGGTCCCACCACAGCATCGAGGACGCGCCCTCGATCGCCGCCAGCCGGCGGAAACGGGTTTCGAGCGAGCGGTAGGCGCTGACCTGGTTCAACTCTTAACCCTGGCGGCGGTTGGCGGGCGCGGGCGCTGCAGCCGGCGCCCGGTGGTAGAGGATATAGATGACGATCAGCGCCAGCGCGAGCGCGTACCAGGTGATCGCATATTGCAGGTGATCGTTCGGCAGATCGGTGCGCGTCTGTCCGCCGATCGGAAAGCCGCCCGGGTTGGGCGTGGCGTCGGCTTCCAGATAGGCCTCTGTGACGGCCTCGCCCTCCGCGGCGGCCGCGCGCGCCATCGCGGGGAGATCGACCCAGAACCAGAAATTCTTCTCCGGCTGGTTGTCCGGGGTCAGCCAGCTCGGCTGGTGCCCTGGCCTGAGGATGCCGGTAACCGAAGTTCCGCCGCCGACTTGGCCTTGCGGCCGCGCCTCGGCTTGCTTGCGGTCGAGCGGCACCCAGCCGCGATCGACCATGAGCACCGGCCCGCCCTCGATCCGGAACGGCGTGACGATGTGGTAGCCGGGATTGCCGTTCATCGAGCGGGCGGCCAGCACCAGCTCGCGGTCGTTGAGGAACTCCCCTTCGGCAGTGACGCGGTGCCAGTGGAGCTCCTGCAGGCGTCCTTCCGCCTCGGCCCAGGGGGTGACCGGCGCGGCGAGGCCCGCTTGGCGCTCCTGAATCAGCTCCTGTTTCCAGAAGAGGCGCTGCACCTGCCAGGTGCCGAGCCCGAGCATCACCAGCACCGCCGGGATGGTGAAGAGCGTCGGCCAGAGGCGCGGGCGAAAGCCCCTCATTCGAAGCCGCCCCGCCCGCCCTCGCTCGCCTGATGGCGATACTGCAGCGCCATCAGCAAGGCCTTCGCGGGTCGCAAGAGGCCGAGAGAGAGGCCGAGGATGAGCGGCGGCCAGAGCACCGCATGGACCCAGTAGGGCGGCATGACCGAGATCTCGACCATGACCGCGGCGAAGACCACGATGGCGCCGACGATGAGGATCAGGAAGACGGCCGGGCCGTCGCCGGTGTCGGCCGCCGCGTAATCGAGGCCGCAGATCTCGCAGCGCTCCCGCAGCGCGAGAAAGCCGCGATAGAGCTTGCCCTTGCCGCAACGCGGGCAGCGGCAGCCGAGCCCGGCCTTAAACGGAGACGGCGGCGGAAACCCGCCGCCGCCCCCCGGCTGTGCGTGCGTGCGATCGAGGCTCAGGCCGATCCCCACCAATAGATGCAGATGAACAGGAAAAGCCAGACCACGTCGACGAAGTGCCAGTACCAGGCCGCCGCCTCGAAGCCGAAATGATGGTCCGGCTTGAAATGGCCCTTATAGGCGCGGAACCAGCAGACGATCAGGAAGATCGTGCCGATGATGACGTGGAAGCCGTGGAAGCCGGTCGCCATGAAGAAGGTCGAGGGATAGATGCCCTCGGTGAAGCCGAAGGCGGCATGGCTGTACTCATAGGCCTGCACGGCGGTGAAGGTGAGGCCGAGCAGGACGGTGAGCCC